>JBEVVH010000100.1:0-12631 GCA_040507245.1 Candidatus Thiodiazotropha sp. | reverse complement strand
CGGGGCACTAATAGGCTGTCAAAGATCGAATCGATTTTGGTGGACTTGGATGTCCCAAAATCTTTCATGAGATCGAAGACTCGCTTGGGTGAGATCCAGCAACCAGGAAGCGATCACGCTGCCCCTTCGCCAGACCTCGCTGACCTGAGCGATATCGATGTCGTACTGATAGAAGGCTTGGTTCGCCAGCGGTGCGGTCTCCGCATCCGTCTCCCGGGCGTGTCGCCCGATGCCCGCGTGCCGAAGTATATTGAAGCCTTCCGCATAGGCGGCCATCAGTCCGTACTCGATACCGTTGTGAACCATTTTGACGAAGTGACCGGCGCCGGCGGGTCCGCAGTGCAGCCATCCCTCTTCGGCGGGCGTGTGGCCACCCGTGTTGCCGGGGGTACGCGGCTCCTGGAAGCCGGGGGCCAGCGATCGGAACACGGATGACAGGGTGTCGACGATCTGCGGTTCGCCACCGATCATCAGGCAATAGCCGCGATCACGTCCGTGCACACCGCCACTGGTCCCTACATCCAGGTAGTGAATACCATCCCGGTCGAGTCTTTGGGCCCGCGCGATATCGTCCTTGTAGTAGCTGTTTCCCCCATCGATGACCACGTCCCCTGGCTGCAGTCCTGGCACCAGATCCGCCAGCAGATCATCCACCACGCCGGCCGGGATCATCATCCAGATCATCCGTGGAGTTTCGAGGGATTGAATGAATTCATCCAGCGTGCCGCACCCCTTCACCGACTCACCTGTCACGGCTTCGACTGCCTTGGCTGAGTGATCGTATACCACACACCGATGGCCGTCCGCGACCAGCCGATGAACCATGTTGGCGCCCATGCGCCCCAATCCAATCATGCCCAGTTGCATTCTCATCTCCTTTCGCACTGCTGATAGTCTGCTCAGCCGGAGTGATCCGGTACTGAGAATTCCAATATTCCGGCCTGTCTCGCCCAATAATGTCAGTTCGCAGGGTCCGGTATTGACCGGCACGCCCCCTGGGGATTTTATTAATCCGCACTTACAGCTTGTTTACGCAATCAAGTCAAACCCATGCGGAGTTGCGGGATCACACCTGAATGGCCTGCTGTTCATCGCCCAATAGCTGCTCCATCAATCGACGCGCGGTTTCTATCTGGGTCTCGTCACCCTGTGCCATCAACAGGAAGCGGTCGGCTTTGACCGATCCCTGGTAGCGGATCACGGCTCGCCAGGGAAGCAGCAGACCGAACAGAGCCGCCAAGATGGCGGCGATCAACCCCACGGCCATGGCGCCTTCCGCGGAAGCGGCGAACAGATCCAACACCGGGTCGGCAAATCCGACGGCGGTGAATTCGGGAAACCAGAAGAACGCCGCACCAAACATCAATCCCCACACAGCGCCCACGATCAACCCGGTGCCTCCCCAGGCCTTGACCCGATCGCCGATGGTGTAGAGACCGAGGGGGCGTTCTTCCGAATGGTAGCCTTTACCGACCAGGGTCAGGGCTTCGATGGGATAACCCTGTTTCTGCAGTTTGATAATGCTTCCCTCTGCCTGGGCATGGGTATCGAATACGCCGATCACGGCCTGATGCTGACTGCGTGAATCCGCTCGCCTGATCTCATCCGTTTCAGCGACAGAGTAGTGTTGTGATAACGTGTTCATCTTCGCCTCCTCCGACTGCGCGGATCTGATGCTGCTGATAGCTGTAACTCTTAATGAGTCACTGAGCATCACTCGTGCCAAACACGCAGCAGGTTGAAATCACAATGGGTGCTGGGCGTACTTGGAGATGAACGGGAGTCTCTGGTGTGTATCAACCGGGTGAAATGAACCGGCGCGGCACAAATCACCCGACTTGGCTCGATCAGCGATCGATCGCGGTTTGAATGGATTTACGGGTTTGCAGATAGCGGCGGGAACCCCAGAACGCCACCCAGAGACTCAACGGCACAAGTAGTCCGCCCAGCAGTTCCATAGCCAGCACACCTTCGAACAGCTTTAACAGGGTGATGCCCGAGACCAGCATCATCAGGGCGGTGCGATACCAGGACAGCAGGGTCCGTTCATTGGCCAGGCGGGTTCGATCGATGGCCAGGTGATCCCTGAGGATCATCTGTTTACCCACTCCGGTGTAGGGTGGCGCAACCGGATTTGACTTCTGACTTCTCACTGCAACAACCTTTGTTTGTTCATCGGTTCATGAGCTGATGGGACAATCCCCTTCAATCCTCCGCGATCAAGCCGTATTTCTGTACCCGATAGCGAAGTTTTTCCCGGGTCGTGCCCAGCACCCGGGCCGTCAGACTAACATTGTCGTCATTACGTGACAAGGCTTCGGTCAGGATACTGCGCTCCATCTCATCCAGGCTGATGGTTCCGTCCAGGGGCAGACAGATCCGATTCCCTTCGGCAAGGCCAGGAGCAGGGTGGCTGTGATTCATCGGTTCGCTTTCGCCCAGATGCAGCCAGCGCTCGGGAAACACCGGTCCGTCCGCGAGCAACACGCAACGCTCCACCAAGTTGCGCAGTTCCCGCACGTTACCCGGCCAGTCATAGCCCCCCAGTCGCCGCCAGACCGAGTCCGGAACAGAGGATACCTTCTGTCCGGAACGGGCATTGAACTCATCGATGAACACCGGCAACAGATCCTCCAGATCCTGTTTGCGTTCACGCAGGGGCGGAACCTCGAGACGAAACACCGCGAGACGATGATAGAGATCGGCACGGAACTCCCCTGCGGCGATGCGTGTCTGCAAATCCTGGTTGGTGGCCGCAACCACCTGCAGATCCACCTGCAGTTCACGGTCGCCGCCGACCCGGCGCACCCGGCGGTCTTCGATGGCTTTCAACAGCTTTGCCTGCAGGTCGAGGTTGAGTTCGCCCAGTTCATCCAGAAACAGGGTGCCCCCATTGGCCTGTTCGATAAGTCCCCTCCGGCGTCCCTTGGCGCCGGTGAAGGCGCCCGCTTCATGGCCGAAGAGTTCGGATTCCAGGAGTTCTCTGGGCAGCGCGGCACAGTTGACCTCGATGAGCGGACCCGCGGCCCGTGGACCGGCATAGTGGAGAATCCTCGCCACCAGGCCTTTACCGGTTCCGGTCTCACCGGTGATCAATACCGCTGAAAAAGGCACCCGGGCCAGGCGGCTCAGCAATTCCCGCACTTCCCGGGCCCCATCACTGCGGCCGAGAAACGCCTGGGGTGAAAAGTGACTGCCCCGCTCCCTGCCCTCGTCACGCAAACGCCGCTGCGCAACGGCGCTGCGCGCGGCACCCGCAACCACCAGTTGCAGACGCTCCTGATCACAGGGTTTTTCGAGAAAATCGTAGGCCCCGAGTTTCAGTGCGCGCACCGATTCGGGTACCCCGCCGTAGGCGGTGAGAAAGATCCACTCCCCTGGAATCGCCCGGGTCCGTACCTTTTCCAACAGGTCCAGCACATTGCCGTCCGGAAGATTCATATCGGACAGCACCACCAAGGGTTCGATGTTCTGCTCGAACAGGATGCGTTCCGCCTGGGCCAGATCCGCAGCCAGCCGGGTTTCCCAACCGGCGCTGGCGAATTCATCGCACAATTCGGCACCCAGCAGTGCTTCGTCCTCTATCACCAGCAAGGTTTCAGGCATTCGTAGTTTCTCCGTGATTCTGTTTCGGCAGACGACAGGGCAGACGCAGGCTCACACAGCCTCCCCCGTCCGCTGGATTGTCGAGGCTGAGATCACCGTCATGATCCCGCACGAAACGCCGCACCATGGCGAGTCCCAGACCGGTACCCCCTTCCCGTCCGGTTGCGAAGGGACGTACCCCCATGCGCAGCATCTCTTCAGGAAAACCGGGGCCCGCATCCCGGACCTGAATCAGCAACTGTCCTTCCTGGTGTTCCGCAGTGATGGTCACGTGACCCTCCTGGCCCTGAATCTGCACCGCATTCAACACCAGATTGAGGAGTGCCTGGCGCAACCCCGCGATGGGCAGCAGGCAAATTAGGTCGTCACCGATCTGAGAGCTGAGTGTCATGCCTTCCGGCACCTGGTAGCGAATCAGACCGAGCAGTTCATTGACGCTGGGAGCGATTGGGCTTTCCACATAGGGTTCCGGCGCATGCCGGGCCATATCCACCTGCTGGGTAAGCAGATGGTTGATGCGTTTGAGTTCGTTGATGACCGCGGCGATGCGGTTGCCCTGCTCCCCCTCACCCAAGTACTGATGCACCTTGGAGCAGGCCAGTTGGATACCGGCCAGGGGATTGCGCAGCTCATGGGCGAATCCGGCTGAGACTGCACCCACTGCCGCGAGACGCTCGGCGCGGGACAATTCCCGACTCTGCGCCAGCAGTGCGGTGGTGGCTTCACGCACCCGCTGTTCCAGCAGCCGTTCCCGGTCGAGATGTTCCGCTTCGAGCTCCTGCAAGCGCGACACCAGGGCATTGTAGCTGTTGAATGCGGGACGGGCCAGTCGGGCGGTCTGGTTGAGCTGTGCTTCAGGAACGGGTTTGAACTCCCGCCCGCCCAGCCGGTTGAGCAGATCCTGCAGATCCTTGAGGGGTTGCCTGGTGCGATGCAGCAGCAGCATCAGGGCAATGCCCCCCACCAGGGGCAGACCGACCATCAATCCCATGGCCAGGCGGAATTCCAGATGAGTGCTCTTTACCACATCCGACAGCAGGCTGTTGTGCATGCTGCGTTCGTTGCTGAGCACGTCGCGCAGCTGTCCCAGGGCATTGAGCAACATCTGCATTCGATTCGGTGAATCGGTCTGCAGACTATCAACGATGGCGTTGAGCCGCTGCGAGGTTTGCGGATGCAGAGTGCCTTCCATCTGTGAGATCTGCACCACCTGCTGTTTCAGTGCTTGCAGTTCAGCAGGGTCGAGGGTCACCCCACGCAGCGCTTTCAGCAGGGTCTGTTCCAGGCTCAACCCCACTTCCTCGATCTGCCCCATGTTGAGCATGTGCGCCTGCACCGGATGCAGGCGATCGAGACTGCGCCAGGACATTGCCACCAGACCGGTCAGGGCAAACGCAACCAGCAGCACGGAGAATCCGAGCGGTAGCCAAATAAAACGCTGCATGGCACTACGCCCGAACGGCATCTGATGGTCCTCTTGCATGGGTTGTGTCGCTCCTGTCGATCCCGAATGCCAAGCGCCGTTTGTGATTGCAAACACCATGAAACGGCCACCCCTGCAGATTCCGTTTGCAAACCACATGCCGGGCTCGAAAACAGCACTCCGTGAAGCAAAAATGTCATTTTCGGGTCTTCGACTGGTTCAATATACCCACAAGCTGGTGCAAATTCACCAGGACCTGCCCACCGGGTGCGGGTTCAGTTCACACCTGACCCCTGTGAGCGGAGTGCCGTGTAGCCCGGATGCAGCAGCGCGGAATCCGGGTGGCTCGGAGTGACGCCCTTCCCGGATTAGGCTGCGCTTCATCCGGGCTACGGATGCGCAGTCCAGAGTTTTCTCATTTGGCCTGTCAGGCTGAAGGATCAAGGCGATTTTGAATCGGTGCGCGACGAAGCAGCCAACTCAGGGATCCGCCCTGCAGCAACAAGCCGAACACCACCACCCCATAGGTTGCCGCCACCAGCAGGTCGCGGGGTGTCTGGGTCGGTAACGACAGGGCCATGGCCACGGAGAGCCCACCCCGGAGTCCGCCCCAGACCATCACGCCGAAGGCGACATGTGAGACTTTGCCGCGCCGCCTCAGCAACAGGAAAGGCAGGCCGACACTCAGCAGACGGGCCGCGAGCACCACCGGGATCAATACCAGGATGACCGCAATATCGGGTCGCTGAAAGTGCATTACCAGAACTTCCAGTCCAATCATTACGAAGAGTATGCTGTTGAAGATCTCGTCCAGCAGATGCCAGAACAGATCCAGGTGATGACGGGTGATTTGCGACATCGCACTACGCCCATGATGGCCGATGATCAGCCCTGCGACCACCACCGCCAGGGGTGCTGAGACACCCAACTGATCCGCCAGGGTGAACCCCCCGCTGACCAATGCCAGGGTCAACAGGATCTCCACCGTATACTGATCGACGCCGCGCAATAACCGGGCAACCAATCCACCCGCCAGGATACCGAACAGAATCCCACCCAGGGTCTCCCTCAAGAGTAGCATCAGGGCACTCAAGGGCTGTATCGAGTCGGACTGGTCATGCATCGAGAGCAGCAGTAGAAACAGGGTGACGCCGACCCCGTCATTGAACAGGGATTCACCGGCCATCCGCGCTTTTAAACCCTGGGCCGCTCCGAGGCGCTTGAGCAGTGCCAGCACCGCGATCGGGTCAGTGGGTGACATCAGGGCGCCAAACAGCAGGCAATCGATAAACGGCTGGGGCTGACCGATCCCACGCAGCATTTCGTAGGCGCCGCCACCCACCGCCAGGGTGGAGATCAGCACCCCCAGCGTGGAGAGAAATGCAATCACGATGGACTCCCGGCGCAGCGCCATAAGATCCACCGACAACGCACCGGCAAACAGCAGAAAACCCAGTAAGCCGTGCAGTACCGTGGTATCGAAGGACACCCGGTAGAGCAGTGCGCGCATGGGTGTGGCAAGGTCGAAGCCCAGGCCTTGCAATAGCAGCAGACCCAGGGAAAACACCAGCGCCATGCTCATCACACCGATACTCGAAGGCAGTCGCAGCCAACGATGACTCACATAGGCGAAGACGGCTGTGAGACTGAGCAGGCCGGCAACCGCTTTCCACAAATCCATGTACCCTCCCCGGTTGTTGCTTTGATAACGTGAGAACGGCCGGACATGGCGAAACATCCGGCAGTCCTCACAGTGGATCATTCCCCGATCCGGTTCAGTGGATCATGAGGTCGCCTTGGGGATGGTGATCGTCAGGCTGTTATCCTGGAACTGGGTCTTCATGCCGGAGGCTTTGACCGGTCCAGGCAGTGTGAAGGCCTGTTGATAACTACTGACATACTGTTCCTGCTGCGACACCTTGCCCTGGTCCGAAGTCAATTGCTCCGTACCCCGGGTCTGTGACGACAGGCTCAGCAGACGACCATTGAGATTGATGTTGATGTTGTTTTCATTCACACCCGGGATGTCCGCCTTGACCACATAGTTGTCACCCTGATCTTCAAGGGTCACCTGGGAATGGTCAGCGGGATTGTTCCATCCCATCATCGGCATCTGGCGCATATTGGCGCTCATCATCTGATCCATCTGTGCCTGCATGCGCATCATGTCGGCGTGCAGAGCGAGCCAGGGATCTGTCGCCTCGGTGATCACCACGGTCTCTTCCGTGGTGTTGGCGGCGGAGGGATCCTGAGTGGCTTGCTGTTTCTCGGCACTGTAGGCCTCAGCACCCACCACACCGATCACCGCGAGTACTGCGGCGGCTGCGAGACTGCGTTTTACGATCCGTTTGTTCATAACGACTCTCCTCTTGTTGAGGCGTTCGCAAGACCTGTCTGGATTCAACCGGCAGGCCTGTTCACGACGCCTGTTTCACTGACCTGGTGACTTGAATCAACTCAAGCCACCGCCAAAACCCGTTGCTATACAAGACCCGCCATGCGGTCATCACACATTCTGTTGTTCCGAGTGTTGTGCCTCATCAGTACTGACTGCCGTATATGGCTCTTCCTGATGGGTCGGTGCCAGCCAGCTGCGTCCGTCTCGACTGATCAGACCCTCGGCGGATTCCGGTCCCCAACTGCCCGCGGGATAGTTGGGGAAATCCACCGCCGGATAGGCCGCCCATACGTCGAGTACCGGTTGCAGCAGTGACCAGGCCGCCTCGATCTGGTCTGCGCGCATGAACAGGGTCTGGTCACCGGACATGACTTCGTACAACAGGGTTTCGTAAGCCGTGGGCACCGGTTTACGAAAGGCGCTCTGATAGGAGAAGCGCATGTCCACCGGTGTCAGGGTAAAGTGGGCGCCCGGCACTTTGACATTCAGCTTCAGATCGATCCCCTCCTCGGGCTTGAGCCGCAACACCAGGCGTGCGGGCTGCTGATCCTCGGCGGCGCTGTAGGGATAGGCCTGGTGCGGTACCGGTCTGAAGCGGATCGACACCTCGGAGATACTTTTACCCAGGCGCTTGCCGGTACGCAGGTAGAATGGCACGTCCTGCCAACGCCAGTTATCGACGAACAGTTTCAGGGCCGCAAAGGTCTCTATCGGCGAGTTGGGATCCACCCCGGGCTCATCCCGGTAGGCGGGCACATGCTCACCCTCGATCCAGCCCGTCCCATACTGACCCCGGGAGGCATGACGGGATACCGCATCCTCGGGTATCGGACGCAGTGCCCGCATCACATCCATCTTACGATCGCGCAGTCGGTCCGCATCAAAACTCGCCGGGGGTTCCATGGCGATCAGGCAGAGCAGCTGCATCAGATGGTTCTGCACCATATCGCGCAGGGCACCCGCATGTTCGTAGTAACCACCGCGATGCTCCACACCGAGGCTTTCCGCAACAGTAATCGTGACATGATCGATGTAGCGCCGATCCCAGATGGGTTCAAAAATCGGGTTGGCAAAGCGCAGCGCCAGTATGTTCTGCACCGTCTCCTTACCCAGGTAGTGATCGATGCGATACAACTGTGATTCATCGAAGGCCTGTTTGAGTTGCGCATCGATCGCGCGAAAACTTTGCAGGTCGTAGCCGATAGGCTTCTCCACCACCAGCCGGGTGCGCTGACGGTCATCGGCCAGGCCGGCGTTGCCCAGGCCCTTCGCGGCCGCAGCGAAAATCAAGGACGGTGTGGCCAGGTAGAAGATGCGCTGGGCCGGGGCACTGAAACCAGACGCGAGGGTTTCAAGTCGTGGCGTCAGAATCTGATACGAGGCGGTATCCAGAAGATCCAGTGATTGGTAATCAAGCAGTTCGCTGAAGCTTTGCCAATCCGCATCGGAGGGCTTGCCTGACCGGGCATGCATGTCACAACCCGTACGCAGCCGTTCTGACAGTTCAGAGACACTCAGGTCTCCCCGATCCACACCCAGTATGCGCATCTCGGCCGGCAATGCATGATTCATGTGTAACTCGTAGAGGGCCGGAACCACCAGACGCTGTGCCAGGTCGCCGGCGGCGCCCAGCAGGATGAATAGAGTTGGCTGTTCTGTCGCGACCTGGTTGTGATTTGCATTCATGGAAACACCTGCTCCTGTTTTTTCAGTCGTCCTGTAAGGCACCAATTCGGTACCCACCAACCCCGTTGCATCCACCGTGCCAATGGTTGGTATGCCGTCAAAACACCATGCACAGACTGTATTTCAGGAGTGACTGACCGGTATTGGTGGAAGACCACCACCGTGTTTTGGGGGATTCCAACCAGCGTACTCTGTGAATCTGGTGCTATTGGATTCAAGATGCATCCCATTTCTTATGTCCCCCGCTCCCCAACCCTCTTCCACAGGGAAGGGGGATTGACTCGTTCCCACGCTCTGCGTGGGAACGCATACCTGAGCTGAGACGATCTCGTGGATCTGATAGTTGGTTATGCATTCCCACGCAGAGCCTGGGAACGAGATCGTTCTCTCACCTGGAAGCGGCAGAGCACCCATGTCTGGCATGGGAGATGCACAGCCCAAGTCATGTAGATGAAAAAACAATGGAGGGCAGCGCCATGAAAAGAATCCTGTTGTTCCTTGCCACCAATGCCGCCGTGCTGGTGGTGTTGTCTGTAGTGCTCCGTATTTTCGGCGTCGAGCAATGGCTGTATCAGAACGGCACGGATATCAATCTCCAAGGCCTGCTGCTGTTCTCCGCCCTGTTTGGCATGGGCGGCTCGCTGATCTCCCTGGCACTCTCCAAGTGGATGGCGAAAAACACCATGGGTGTGGCAGTCATCGAACAACCAACCGATTCACAACAGCGTTGGTTACTGGCTACCATACAGCGCCTGTCTGGCAAAGCGGGTATCGGAATGCCGGAGGTCGGCATCTTTCAATCCGACTCGCCGAATGCCTTTGCAACCGGTATGCACCGGGATCAGGCCCTGGTCGCGGTAAGCAGCGGACTGCTCCAGCGCATGCCCAGGGATCAGGTCGAAGCGGTGCTCGGTCACGAGATCACTCATGTGGCCAACGGCGACATGGTGACCCTCGGACTGCTTCAAGGCGTGATCAACACCTTCGTAATATTTCTTGCCCGACTGGTGGGCCTGGTGGTGGATCGGGTAGTATTCCGGGACGACCGGGGCATGGGTATCGGCTATTTCATCACCACCCTGGTGGCGCAGATGTTTCTCTCGTTTCTCGCCAGCTTCATTGTCATGGCCTTTTCCCGGTGGCGGGAGTACCGGGCTGATGCGGGAGGCGCGCGATTGGCCGGTCGCAACCCGATGATCAGCGCCCTGCGCTCCCTGCAACGACTGCAAAACGCCGAACCACTACCCGGCAATCTGGCCGCATTTGGCGTACAGGCGCCACTCGGGGAGACCCTGACGCGGCTGTTGATGAGCCATCCCCCGTTGGAGGACCGCATCGCCGCACTTGAGCAGGCAGGTCGCACCGAGTGGATCGGCCATACCGAATAATAGTCTGGGTTGAAATCACCGGTCTGTCGGGGAGCCGGACCGGTGACACAGGCGAGTCGGGAGGACAGCGATGTTTTTATTGGGGTTACATCTCGCCACTCTGTTTGGCGGTCTGCTGGCGGTACTTCTGATCGCGGACATCCTGCGCATCCGTCGCACACCCGCCTCGACCCTGGGCTGGTTGCTGTTCATGATCACCCTCCCCTGGCTGGCCATACCGATCTATCTCGGACTTGGCCGACGCAAGCATGTCGTTGCGCAGCCGCGTCCCTCCCAGGATGCCGTACCCGTCGTGGAGACCTGTTCCTGGGATTCCATCGACCGGTTGATGGCCCGGGAAGGGGTATCCCCCTCCAGCCATGGTAATCGCCTGGTGCTTCACAAGGATGGAACAGATGCCTTGTCCGCCCTCACCGATCTGCTCTCCGGGGCTCGCAGGGAACTCAACATCTCCATGTTTCTGCTGGCAGACGACTCCCTGGGCAGAAGCATCAGCCAGGCTTTGCGGGACGCCGTACAACGGGGTGTGCAGGTGCGCCTGTTGCTCGATGGCGTGGGTTCCTTTCTGCTACCCAAACGTATGGTCAGAGATCTGCTGCACGCCGGGATCCAGGTCGCCTGGTTCACTCCCCTGATCCACCGTCCGTTTCGTGGATACAACAATCTGCGCAATCATCGCAAGCTGGTTATCGCGGATGGAAACCGGGCCTGGCTCGGAGGACGAAACCTGGCCGATGAGTATTTTTCAGAACCCGAACATTGGATCGATTTGAGTTTCCAACTGGAAGGGCCCGTGATTGAAAATCTGACACAGATATTCATTGCGGACTGGTCGTTTGCAACCCGGGAAATCCTGAAGAGTTCATCCGCACCGGAGCCGACCGGTGAAGCCTGTGTGCAGGTTCTGCCGTCCGGGCCGGACCAGCCCGATGAACCACTGCGGGATCTGCTTCTGACTTCGCTATACCAGGCTCAAAGCCGTATCATTGCGGTCACACCCTACTATGTCCCTGATGAAAACCTGCAACGGGCGCTCTGCCTGGCGGCAAAACGGGGCATCTCGGTAAAACTCATCCTTCCCCTGCGTTCCAATCACCGTCTCGCCGACTACACACGCACCCGCTACCTGCGTGAGTTGACGGAGTCAGGTGTCGAGGTGCGCCTGGTCCCTGGGGCTATGGTGCACGCCAAGGCACTTGTCATCGATGACAACCTGGGCATGGCCGGCTCGGCCAACCTGGACCTGCGCAGCCTGTTCCTCAACTATGAACTGGTTTGCCTGTTCCGTTCCAATGCGGAGATCACCGCCCTTTCAACCTGGATCGAGGGGTTGTCCCGGCACACCCTGCACTACTCGCCCAAACCGGCAGGTCGTTTGCGTGACATGGCGGAAGGTGTGGTGCAACTTTTCGCCTTCCAACTTTGAGATAGCAGATAATCCCGCGATCAACCCGTACCGAGTAGCTGGGACAGGCTACGCATGAATTGTCCCACCCCCTGGTCGATATACAGACCGAACTGGGCAATACAGGAATAGGCGATCGCGAACTGGGCAATGGCAAAGCCCGAGATCGTGAACTGACTCAGACTGAACAGCCCGATCCCAAACTGTGACAGGTTGATGATGCCTACACCGAACTGTCCGATGGCAATGACCCCCTTGGCCACTACCGGAACCTTGTTAGGGCGATACTTGAATGAGACATGCAGCAGAAGCAGACCCAACAGGGTGGCTTTTGATTTGTACTCATAGCCCCAGCCGTTCCAGTCCGCTTGTGCCGGGTATGGCGCCCCGCAGTTGGGGCAGGCGATCGCGTCCTCGCTGACAGAGTGCTGGCATTGACGACAGGATTTCATCAGGTAGGCCCCACACAAGATGGACTTATGGGATGCCAGGATCAGCGAATACTGAATCACTGGACCCTGCCATGTTTCAATCGCTATTGTTACTCGATACCCTCAGCATAGTTCCTGTCATCGGCCAGGACCAGCCGGTCGTTGAAATTGCCCACGAAGGCTGTTCCCTGGATGCTACTCATCGAGCCTGTAGAAAAACCCGTTTAGAACTAACGGGTATCTTGGCTATCAATCTTCGACTCGGTTCTTTCATGATTATTGGTAATGGTTTGT
>JBEVVH010000099.1:0-12761 GCA_040507245.1 Candidatus Thiodiazotropha sp. | reverse complement strand
GGGGCTCAAGGAGCCGATAGGCTCCGTTAAATAGACCGCTTTGAGCGGTTCACAGCGAAAGCCCCCGGCTTTGCCGGGGGATGGTTACTGCAGGCTGTCCAGTTAGCCCCGGTCCAGATCCGTGCATCCCCTCTCCCCTTGTGGGAGAGGGCCAGGGAGAGGGGGATCAACCACTGTGCGCAAAGCGCACTCAACAACTCAAAGCTATGCAACCAAACTCAAAACTTCTTCCATCAATTTCGTTCCTCGATGGGCACGTAGTTCCGATTCTCCGGCCCGGTGTAATTGGCCGAGGGGCGGATGATCTTGCCGTCCTCACGCTGCTCGATCACATGCGCGCCCCAGCCGGAGACCCGGGAGATGACGAACAGCGGGGTGAACATGTCGGTGGGCACGCTCATCTGGTTGTAGGAGACGGCGGAGAACCAGTCCAGGTTGGGGAACATCTTCTTGATCTCCCACATCACGGCTTCGAGACGGTCGGCAACGCTGAACATGGTCGTGTTGCCAGCCTCTTCCGAAAGGCCCTTGGCGACCCGCTTGATTACCTCGTTGCGGGGATCGCCCCCGGTGTAGACCGGGTGGCCGAAGCCGATCACGATCTCTTTGCGACCCACCCGCTCGCGGATGTCGGCTTCCGCCTCGTCGGCACTGCGGTAGCGGCTCTGGATGCGGAACGCCTCCTCGTTGGCGCCGCCGTGCTTGGGTCCGCGCAGGGCGCCGATGGCGGCGGTGATGGCGGAGTACATGTCGGAGTTGGTGCCGGCCACCACGCGGGCGGTGAAGGTGGAGGCGTTGAACTCATGCTCGGCGTAGAGCACCAGGGAGGTGTGCATGGCTCGCACCCAGGACTCCTTCGGCTTCTCGCCGTGCAGCAGGTGCAGGAAGTGGCCGCCGATGGAGTCGTCGTCGGTCTCCACCTCGATACGCTTGCCGTTGAAGGCGTAGTGGTACCAGTAGAGCAGGGCGGAGCCAAAGCTGGCCATCAGGCGGTCGATGAGCTCCCGCGCCTCGGAGGCGGGGTGGGTCTCCTTCTCCGGAATGCAGCTGCCCATCACGGAGCAGGCGGTGCGCATCACATCCATCGGGTGGGCGGAGGCGGGGATCGCCTCCAGTGCCTGTTTCACCGCCTGGGGCAGGCCGCGCATGGATTTCAGTTTGCTCTTGTAAGCCTTGAGCGTGGCCTGGGTCGGCAGTTCACCGTGGATCAACAGGTAGGCGATCTCCTCGAACTCGGCGGTCTCGGCGAAGTCGAGAATATCGTAGCCGCGGTAGTGCAGGTCATTGCCGGTACGGCCGACGGTGCAGATGGCGGTGTTACCGGCAGCGGTTCCGGAAAGGGCGACCGACTTTTTCGCCTTGGGTAGAACTTGGTTTGGCTCGCTCATGGATATCCTCCTATGTCGCGATGGTTAGCTTGATGGTTCAGTGTGGTAAATATATTTAGTTTGAGTTTTTAGTGATGAGTTTTGAGTCTTGGTGTGCGCTTTGCGCACGCTTCTTTGCCCCCTCTCCCTGGCCCTCTCCCGCGAGGGGAGAGGGGACGCATGATTCGAGTGCAGGACAAACGTCCCGTCAGGATGTCACAGTAAGCTATTTGGCTACAGCTGATCCGTGATTTCCCTCTCCCCTCGTGGGAGAGGGTCAGGGAGAGGGGTGATATCAACCTGTGAGCGCAGCGAACACCTCAACTCAAAACTAAAAACTCATAACTCAAAATTTTTAATTGTTTCCCTCCGAAGCGAACAGCGAATCCAGCTTCTGTTCGAAGTCGTGATAACCGAGATAGTCATACAGATCCATGCGGCTCTGCATGGTGTCGATGACGTTCTTCTGGGTGCCTTCGGAGCGCAGGGTCTGGTAGACGTTCAACGCGGCGGCGTTGGCGGCGCGGAACGCACTCAGCGGGTAAAGGGCGATGCTCACACCGGCACTGGCCAGTTCATCCACAGTGAACAGTGGGGTGGAACCGAACTCGGTGATATTGGCCAGTACCGGCACTTTCACCGCAGCGACGAACTCGCGATACTGGTCGAGTTCGGTCATTGCCTCGGGAAAGATCATGTCCGCACCCGCCTCGACGCAGGCGCAGGCCCGGTCAATGGCGGACTGCATGCCTTCCACGGCCAGTGCGTCGGTGCGTGCCATGACTACGAAGTCGTCATCCAGCTTGGCATCGACAGCCGCCTTGATACGGTCGACCATCTCGAGTTGGGAGACGATCGCCTTGTTGGGGCGGTGGCCGCAACGTTTCTGTTGCACCTGATCTTCGATGTGGACTGCGGCGGCGCCGAACTTGTTCATGCTGCGGATGGCGCGTGCAATGTTGAAAGCGCCACCCCAGCCGGTATCGATGTCGACCAGTACCGGCAGTTCGGTGACATCGGTGATGCGTCGCAGATCCGTCAATACATCTTCCATGGTGGTGATGCCCAGATCGGGAATGCCGCAGGAACCGGCAGCTACGCCGCCCCCCGAGATATACAGGGAACGGTAACCGGAAGCTTCCGCCAGGCGGGCATGATAGGCATTGATCGCACCTACGCACTGCAGGGGTTTCTCTTGCTCGACGGCGGCGCGGAACCGGGCGCCGGGGGTTGTGTGGTTGGTCATTTCAAGTCCTCGAATAGATTTAAATCAGTTTTGAGTTTTTAGTGATGAGTTTTGAGTTTCGGTGTGTGCTTTGCACACGCTGTTTTATGCCCCCTCTCCCTGGCCCTCTCCCGCCAGGGGAGAGGGGTATCAAAAAACTGTGAGCACAGCGAACACCACAACTCAAAACTAAAAACTCAACATTCATAACTTTTCTAAGATTACTTCTTCCACATTCCGCCGCGACGAGCGAATGTGCTGTCGCATTAAAAGTTCCGCCATCTCCGCATCATGCGCGGCCAGTGCGTTGAGCAGATAATGGTGTTCCTCATAGGCCTGCTGGGAGCGTTTGCTGCGCATACCGAACTGGTAGCGATACATGCGTAACAGGTGATACAGGTCGTCACATAACAGGCTGATCAACTGGCGGTTCTTGCTGCCTTGAACAATGCGGTAGTGAAAGTCCAGATCACCCTGCTTCTGGAAATAGGCCTGGCCGTGCTGTTCGGCGATCTGTTCACCGTGTTGATCGAGCAGTGCCCGTAATTCCTCGACCTCCCGCTCAGTCATGTTTTGTGCTGCCAGTCGGGCGGCCATGCCCTCCAGCGCCTCGCGCAGCTGAAAGATCTCGATCAGCTGCTCATAGGAGAGGGTCACCACCCGCGCCCCCAGGTTGGGTTTGCGTTCCACCAGTTTGCGTGCTTCCAGACGGGCGATGGCTTCGCGCAGGGAGCCGCGGCTGACCCCATGCTGGCGGGCCAGTTCGGGTTCGCTGATCTTGCTGCCCTGGGGAATTTCCCCCTCGACGATGGCCCGTTGCAGGGCATCGAAAAGGCGATCGGTCAGGGTTATGCTGATCGGCTCGGCGGTGTTGATGGTTGAGCTGTTTTGCATTTTTATAAAAACGCCATAAAGAAGTTTTGAGTTTTTAGTGATGAGTTTTGAGTTGTGGTGTTCGCTGTGCTCATGGCCTTTTGTTTCCCCTCTCCCTGGCCCTCTCCCAAAACGGGGAGAGGGGACGATCTATTCGTGTGTATCCTGACGTCCAGTCTGTTCGCAGCTGCAAGCTGTCCGGTTAGCTCGATCCCTGATCTGGGCTTTCCCTCTCCCCTTGTGGGAGAGGGCCAGGGAGAGGGGGAACCAAACAGCCTGAGCGTAGCGAACACCCTCAACTCAAAACTAAAAACTCACCACTCAAAACTCTTTCAGTTATTCGCGTATCCGATCTCTTTCAGAGAGGTCGAGATCTCATCCAGGATCGACGGATCGTCGATGGTCGCAGGCATCTTCCACTCGTCCCCGTCGGCGATCTTCACCATGGTGCCTCGCAGAATCTTGCCCGAGCGGGTCTTGGGCAGGCGCTTGACGATGGAGAGGTGCTTGAACGCGGCCACCGGCCCGATCTGTTCCCGGACCCGCTTGACCAGCTCTTTGCCCAGTTCGTCCGCCGAACGTTCGACCCCCGACTTCAGTACCACCAGGCCCAGGGGCAGTTGACCCTTGAGGTCGTCGTGGACGCCGATCACCGCGCACTCCGCCACATCGGGGTGACCTGCCAGCACTTCCTCCATCTGCCCGGTGGAGAGCCGGTGTCCGGCCACGTTAATGACGTCGTCGGTGCGGCTCATGATCCACAGGTAACCGTCCTCATCCTTGTAGCCGGCGTCACCGGACAGGTAGTAGCCGGGATGGGTACGCAGGTAGCCGTCGACGAAGCGCTGTTCGTTATTCCACAGGGTAGGCAGACAGGAGGGCGGCAGTGGCAGCTTGATGACGATGTCACCCATCTCGCCGGGGGGCTTCTCATGGCCCTGGTCATCGAGGATACGTACGTCGTAGCCGACCATGGAGACGGTGGGTGAACCGGCCTTCACCGGCATAGGTTCTATACCCATGGGATTGGCGGCGATCGCCCATCCGGTCTCGGTCTGCCACCAGTGGTCGATGACCGGTTTCTGCAGCATGGTTTGAGCCCAGTGCAGGGTGTCGGGATCGCAGCGCTCACCGGCGAGGAACAGGGTCGTCATGCAACTCAAGTCGTAACGTGACATGTAGGCGCCCTGGGGGTCTTCCTTCTTGATGGCACGGAATGCGGTGGGGGCGGTGAAGAGCACCTTCACGCCATATTCGTTGATTACCCGCCAGAAGGCGCCCGGGTCGGGTGTGCCCACCGGCTTGCCTTCATAGATCACCGTGGTGCAGCCGGCCAGCAGGGGGCCGTAGATGATGTAGCTGTGTCCCACGACCCAGCCCACGTCGGAGGCCGCCCAATAGACGTCCCCCGGTGACACGTTGTAGATGTGCTTCATCGACCAGAGGATCGCGGTGGCATGGCCGCCGTTGTCCCGCACCACGCCCTTGGGCTGACCGGTGGTGCCTGAGGTATAGAGGATGTATAGCGGGTCCGTGGATGCCACCGGGACGCATTCACTGGGGATTGCGACCTCCAGAACTGAATCCCAGTCCAGGTCGCGGCCCTGCTGAAGTTCCGCAGTGAGTTGCGGACGTTGTTTGATGATGCAGGTTTCGGGCTTATGGCGAGCCAGTTCAATCGCCTCGTCGAGCAGGGGCTTGTAAGCCACCTGACGGTTAGGCTCGATGCCGCAGGAGGCGGACAGCACCATTTTCGGCTGGCAGTCATCGATGCGTGTGGCCAGTTCCTTGGCGGCGAAGCCGCCAAACACCACGGAATGGATAGCGCCGATGCGGGCGCAGGCGAGCATGGCCATCGCGGCCTCGGGGATCATTGGCATGTAGACGATGACCCGGTCTCCCTTGCCAACCCCGTTGGCGGAGATGGCGCCGGCCAGTTTGGCCACGGTATCGCGCATCTCCCGGTAGGTATATTGCTGCTTCTGACCGGTGACCGGGCTGTCGTAGATCAGGGCCAGGCGATCACCGTGCCCCGCCTCCACATGACGGTCGAGGGCGTTGTAGCAGGTGTTGAGCTCTCCGCCGGGAAACCAGCGGGGGGTTGGTTTGGCCTCTATGTCGAGGACCTTGTCCCAGGGTTTGTGCCAATGGAGGGCCTGGGCGGCCTCTCCCCAGAAAGAATCAGGGTCTTCGAGCGAGCGTCGATAGATATCGGCATAGTGACTCATGGGGTGGGTTCCTCTGGTTTTGGTGTTAATGTGTCGACATATTGTGATTATTTAGGGGTGTTGATCTGTTATATATAGACTTTATTTTAAAATCTGTCGACACTTTTTTGAATGCCAGGATCGGCACTCCTATGATTATGGCTGTTTTTCAGGTTGGTTCAGTCATTAAATTCTGATGAAACCTTTGTGATGCGCCTGTTCTCCCCTTGATCAATGAGAAAGGGATAATTATGATCCTTATAAAATGAGCGTGATTCTCATCGCTTCTGATGATGGGAAAAGCCTGAACCAAAAACGATTATGGGTTACCGCTCGTTTAACTGGATGTGGGGAAGTCGGTTACGACATATCTTTTATGGACGAAACATCTGCTCATACAAAATGGAATGGGGATAGATCGATGAAAATTCGTAGTCTGCTGTTTTTAGCCGGCATGCTGGCTTCCGCCACGTCGTCCGCGGCGATGGTCGCGTTCAACTACACCGCCTCGAATGGTGGAGATTCAACCATCACGGGTTCGTTTGGTTATGAAACCACGACACCTGATAGTGATCCGGATGCTGCTGTGGGTGTCTACGATGGCGCCGGATACCTGAACGGTACGATCACCGGTGGCACTTACGGTGGTCAGAGCTTCAATTTCACCAATACTTATGTTGAAGTTCTGGACAACTACCAATCGTCCTATGACGATCTCTACGTAGGTTCTTCCAGTGATTTCAACAACAACTCTTATCTGGAATTGGCCAGTTACGATTTGGGCTGGTTAGATGGGGACGCACTGCCTACCACCTTGCTGCCCCTTTCGGGTTATCTCTACCTCGATGTGATTCTGGGTTATGACTTCACAGGCGTCTTGGTGGATGAGGGTTACACTCTGACCAGTATCTCGGCGGTTCCCGTACCGCCTGCGATCTGGCCGTTCGGTTCCGCGCTGGCCGGTTTTGTCGGCTGGTCGCGTCGCAGGCAGAAGGCCTGATACGAACCCTGCCTTTCCCACAGGCATAAAAAAGCCCGGCATCGCCGGGCTTTTTTGTAGCTGCCAATCCTCATCGGCATGCAAGAGGATGCTCAGCGAACCAGTTGAGAGATCTCCTTGAAGTTGGGGTGGTTGGCGTCTCCCATCCACTCAAAGATGATCGACTCCATGTTGGTGATCTGAATTCCGCCCTGGCGCATGCGGTTGATCGCATTCTCCCGGTGGGTCGGTTTACGCGAGGCAATCGCATCTTCCACGACGAAGACCTGGTAGCCCCATTGCTGCAGTCCTGCGGCGGTCTGCAGGATACAGATGTGGGCTTCAAGTCCGGCGATCACGATCTGTCGTCGCTCCTGGTGTTCCGCGAGTTCCTCCTCGAATCCCGGGGCGGTGCAACAGGAGAAGGTGAGTTTGTCCTTGGCCAGCGTGTGGGGGGGTAGATGTTCGGCGATCTCCGACAGGGTGTTGCCGAGGCCCTTGCCATAGTGTTCGGAAAGAATGATGGGGACTCCCAGCAGGCCCGCCGCCTTACTGAGTTGGATGATGTTGGGAACCATTTTGTCCATGTCCTCGGGGGGCATGGCCTTGGTGAGTTTTTCCTGCGTATTGATGATCAGGAACTGACTGGTTGCGGCATGCGTCAGCGGTAGTGTGCTTTTATTCACGCTCATGATCTCCCTCTCGATATCTTTATGTTGTGTTATCCCCTGTGCTGCCGACTCCTCTTCAATGCAACGACCGGGGGTTAGAATTCAAACGCCACTGAAGTGATGACATGCTCCAGGGGGGACAGCTCGGTTTCGAAAAGAGGCTCCTCTTTCAGGTTGTTGGCATGATCCCGGGTAATCAGCAGGCACTCCATCACGGGGGCGCTGCCGATCACCACGAAAAGCCGGCCGCCTGGGGCGAGTTGCCGGCAGAAAATATCCGCCTGTTCACGGGTCGGCAGGGACCCGGTAACCGCGATAACGTCATAAGACGCATCGTCCGCGGGGGCGGCAAGTGCGTCTGCGCTATGCAGCGTAACGTTCTTGATATTCTGTTCAGCCAGCTTGGCGGTGGCGCTTTCGATGAATTCCGGGTGCAGATCGACGGATACAACCTCCTGGGCCAGATGTGCCAGACAGGCGGTCAGGTAGCCGCTGCCGGTACCCACTTCAAGGGCCCGTTCCCCGGGCTGGGGATCGAGTGCCTGCAAAAGCCGGGCTTCGACGCGGGGAAACATCATGCGCTGATCCTGGCCGATCGGAATCTCGATGTCTGCATAGGCAAGATCCGCGTATTCCTCTGGTACAAACGCCTCCCTGGGAAGGGTTTCCATCAGAGATAGGACCCGGGGATTGATCACTTCCCAGGGGCGAATCTGTTGTTCCACCATGTTGAATCGGGCGATTTCTGAACGGCTGGCCATCATGCGAAATTTCCTGGATCTTATTAGGGTCTTAAAAGGCAGAAGACCTAGACTACGTATTTTGCATGCGTCGGGCAAGATTTTCGCAACGGCATCGGGTGCCGGTTTCAGGCGGGTGTTGACCCGGTGGATCGCCATGTCCTGTTCAATTTGCTATTGTTTAACCCTCTGATTTGTAGTTGTTTGTTGTTTATTCAGAGGAGAAGAATCAGAGTGAAATGATCGGACATGGGCCATCAAATTGGTTATACTTCGGCGATATCACTGGCTGGGGGTGTCTGCGCAGGGTCTGCGCGGACTGAGAGAGACCCTTAAACACCTGATCCGGATCATGCCGGCGGAGGGAAGCTGACACCCGATGGGTTCCTGGCGCTCTTCGCCTCAACGAGGTTAATGTCATGAGCGCCATTCCAGAAGATTTCATCCAGAAGACCGCCAGCCTCTCCGAAGAGGTGACGCGCCCCTTCTTCAAGTCCCGCAAGATCTACATAGAGGGCTCACGCGCCGACATCCGGGTGCCGATGCGCGAGATCAGCCAGGAGGCTACCGCCGCCAGCTTCGGCGCCGAGGAGAATCCGCCGATCCCGGTCTACGACACCTCCGGACCCTTCACCGACCCGGAGCAGAAGATCGACCTGTTGCAGGGCATGCCTGAGCTGCGCACCCGCTGGATCGAGGAGCGGGACGACACCGAACCGCTGGATGGGCCGACCTCCGACTACGGCCGCGCCCGCCAGGACGACCCCAAGCTGGCGCATCTGCGGTTCGAGCACATCCGCGCCCCGCGCCGGGCCAAGTCGGGCCGCAACGTGACCCAGATGCACTACGCCCGCCAAGGCATCATCACCCCGGAGATGGAGTACGTCGCCATCCGCGAGAACTGCCGCCTGCAGGAGCTGCGCGCCGATCCCCGCTACGCCAAGCTGCTGCGCCAGCACGCGGGCCAGGCCTTCGGCGCCAACATCCCCGACGAGATCACCCCCGAGTTCGTGCGCCGGGAGCTGGCCGCCGGCCGCGCCATCATCCCCGCCAATATCAACCATCCGGAGCTGGAACCGATGATCATCGGCCGCAACTTCCGGGTGAAGATCAACACCAATATCGGCAACAGCGCCATCACCTCCTCGATCCAGGAGGAGGTGGAGAAGATGGCCTGGTCGGCCCGCTGGGGCGGCGACACCCTGATGGACCTCTCCACCGGCGACAACATCCACGAGACCCGGGAGTGGATCCTGCGCAACGCCCCCATGCCGATCGGCACCGTGCCCATCTACCAGGCCCTGGAGAAGGTCAACGGCAAGGCCGAGGAGCTGACCTGGGAGATCATGCGCGACACCCTGATCGAGCAGGCGGAGCAGGGGGTCGACTACTTCACTATCCATGCCGGGGTGCTGCTGCGCTACGTGCCGCTGACCGCCGAGCGGGTCACCGGCATCGTCTCCCGCGGCGGCTCGATCCTCGCCAAGTGGTGCCTGGCGCATCATCAGGAGAACTTCCTCTATACCCACTTCGAGGATATTTGCGAGATCATGAAGGCCTACGACGTGGCCTTCTCCCTGGGTGACGGCCTGCGGCCCGGCTGTCTGGCCGACGCCAACGATGCGGCCCAGTTCGGCGAGCTAGAGACCCTCGGCGAGTTGACCAGGATCGCCTGGGAGCACGACGTGCAGGTGATGATCGAGGGCCCCGGCCACGTGCCGATGCAGATGATCAAGGAGAACATGGACAAGGAGCTCGCAGACTGCTTCGAGGCGCCTTTCTATACTTTAGGCCCGCTGGTGACCGACATCTCCCCCGGCTACGACCACTTCAGCTCCGGCATCGGCGCGGCCCAGATCGGCTGGTACGGCACCGCCATGCTCTGCTACGTCACCCCCAAGGAGCATCTCGGCCTGCCCAACAAGGCCGACGTGCGCGAAGGTATCATCACCTACAAGATCGCCGCCCACGCCGCCGACCTGGCCAAGGGTTTCCCCGGCGTCCAGTTGCAGGACAACGCCATGTCCAAAGCGCGCTTCGAGTTCCGCTGGGACGACCAGTTCGCCCTCGGCCTCGATCCGGAGCGGGCCATGGAGTTCCACGACGAGACCCTGCCGCACCAGGCCCATAAGGTGGCCCACTTCTGCTCCATGTGCGGTCCTCACTTCTGTTCCATGAAAATCACCCAGGACGTGCGCGACTATGCCCGTGCTCAAGGTGTGGCGGAGGATGTGGCATTGAAGCAGGGGATGGAGGAGAAGGCACTGGAGTTCAAACGGCAGGGGGCGGAGATTTACAAGGAATTGTGAATTGTGGATTTTGAATTGAGGAGTGCGGATTGGCCGCACTGCCTGGATTCAGTCCCCCTCTCCCTGGCCCTCTCCCGCAAGGGGAGAGGGAATGCACGGAACAAATTCAGTGGGTGAAAACCGCTTGTTCCTGCCACAAATCATCAGGCATTCACTGTACCAGAAAAGAACGTCCCCTCTCCCCTTGCGGGAGAGGGTCAGGGAGAGGGGGAAGAAAATAAGCTGTGAGCAAAGCGAACTCCAAAACTCATAATTCAAAACTAAAAACTCAAAATTAAAACAAAAATGCTCCGTCTGGACCGCTATCTCAGCAACGCCACCGCCCTGACCCGTTCCCAGGCCCACAAGGCACTTCGCTCCGGTCGGGTGAGCGTGGATGGCAAAATCATCAAGCAGGGCGCTTTCCAAATTGCCCAGGACGCGAAGGTGTTTCTCGATGGTCAGCCGGTGGTGGCGCCTTGCTCCCGCTATCTGATGCTGCACAAACCCCTGGGGGTGGTGTGCGCCGCCGAGGATACCACCCATCGTACTGCGATCGATCTGCCTAATCCGCAGGGATTGCACTTTGCCGGCCGGCTCGATCTCGATGTCACGGGACTGGTGCTGATCTCGGATGACGGGCAATGGTCCCATCGGATTACCTCACCCTCGAAACAGTGTTCCAAGACCTATCTGGCAACCCTAGCATCTGCAATCTCGGAATCGACCCTGGAGCGGATCCGTAAAGGCATTCTGCTGCGTGGCGAGAGGTGTCCGACAGCACCCGCCCAGGCCGGTCGGCTCGATGATACCCTGGTGCGCCTGACCATTACCGAAGGTCGATACCACCAGGTAAAACGATTGTTTGCTGCAGTCGACAACCGGGTCATCTCGCTGCATAGGGAGTCGATCGGTGAACTGCGACTCGATGCCGATCTGGCGCCCGGGTGTTATCGAGCGCTCTCAGTCGATGAAATTGATCTGTTCAATTGATGCATAGGCCAGGCTGAAGGTTCCATTTCAGGGTTTTCCCAACCATTCAGTCCGTACGTTATATTTTTTGCACATTTGCACGATACTGATAGCGTCACCCACCTCATGGAAAGCGATGAGCAGAGGCAAGAGTGAAAGTGACCGAGTGAATCGCCGGGTTAAAGTTCCGTCCGGGGTTGGCCGATGTACTAGAAACATCGGCGGAAATGGCGGAGACCGTACCGGACCGATGGAGTCCTATCCATGGGGGAAACCACTGTCAAAGTGGTCTGTCAGGGAAGAGAAGCTCGAAGACCAGGTGTGGTGTCTCGTCAGTTCGACAATGGCCGGTTCCGGCCCTTTTCCTGCGTAGCCTACACTTTGAATATAAGGCATGTGTCTGGCTCGTACTTCTCTCATCGCTTCACTTTAGTGCCACAGGAATGTCGCTGACTTGAAAGGTGATTTTCGGGTTGGACGTGCACCGTTTTCCGCATATTTTGCGGATGTTTTGAGGTATCGATCGTGCACGGGAATCAAACGGCGACGGCTCGGACAGGGTTGCCGCTGACGGATGATATCATTGAGCAGCTACGGGAGGTTCTCGAAGCCTGTGACGTGGGTTTATGTCTTGTGGACGATCAGCGACGGGTATGGACCTGGAATCAGCGCTTTGCTGAACGTGCCGGTCGATGGGATACCGATACTCCGACCTTGATTGAAACCCTGTTTCCCTCATTGGCCAACGAGCGTTTTGCCAATCAGGTGCGAGAGGCGGTTTCGCTGTCCATTGCTGCGGAACAGGATTCTCCCCGAGGCAGGAGTGCTCAGTCCCGTCAGGTGATTCGCCTCGACCATCAAACCCGCGTACGCATCAGCGTCCGTCCTCTGATGCTGCACCCGGGATATTGCCTGGTGCAGTTTACGGATCTGGATGAGGTGCAGCCGGAGGATATGCCGCGTTCGGGTTTTACCCTTACCGAGCAGCGAACCCGTGCCATGCTGGCGTCGATTGAGGACGCGGTGATCCTGCTCGATCCTCATGGCATGGTGGAATTTGTCAATCTGGCAGCGGAGAACCTGACAGGCTACCAGAGCCGTTGGGCCGTCGGCCGGCCATTGACCGCGATCTACCAGGTGTTCGACGAGGCAGACTCGCTGGATCATCCGTTCGAAATGGAGCAGGTGCTCTCCGATATGGGGCGGCAGTTGGTGCTGCAACATCGGGAAGGACTCAGCATCCCGATTCAGCAGACGCTCTCTCGTCTGCGGGATCAAGCGGGCAATCTGGAAGGCATGGTGCTGGTGTTCAAGGACACCAGCCAATCCCGCAAAATGGCGGCTCAATTAACAAGCGAGTCTTCGATCTCATGAAAGATTTTGGGACATCCAAGTCCACCAAAATCGATTCGATCTTTGACAGCCTATTAGTGCCCCGG
>JBEVVH010000098.1:0-12851 GCA_040507245.1 Candidatus Thiodiazotropha sp. | reverse complement strand
GCGCCTACGGCACGTCGGGTTTCCAGTATCGCCTCGCGACTACCGGGGACTACCAGCCTTCGCTTCGCTTTCCCTGGCTGGCAGCGATGGATGTCATACCACCAGTGCCTGGCTTCCGGTCAGTACCTATCGCCATGTATCCGCCTATTATCCGGGTGATCACGGTGTCAGACTGACCTGCAGCTCCTGTCATACCAGTAACAGCGAGGTCGTACCCTGGCCGTCACCCACCTATGCCAGAACCTGTGCGGGTTGTCATGCCAATGATTACCGACCCGGTGTGGACCGGCACAATGGTCTGAGCAATGATGCGGATTGCGGCCGTTGTCACCGGGTATCCTCACGAGAATGGTGATCCATGATTTCTTTCGTATTCAGGAATCCTGGCTGATGCAACCCGAAAACCGAGTCAGCTACCTCGGTACACACTTGCCTTTGTCCAGAATCCTTGCCAGCTTGTGGTTGGGATTGCTGCTGCTTGTCTCCGGCCAGATCCATGCGGCGACACGGGCGCTGGATCATATTGAGATCTCAACGGAAGACACCGATCAGGTGGTTTCGATCTATTTCAATGTGCCGGTGAGGTATGTCTCGCATATCGTCAATGACACCAACACGGAAGTCGGAATTCGGATCAAGGTGGGTCAAACCACGGATCTGGATCCGGCCAGTACCGGTGCTGACAGTGACCTGATGCCTGAAGACCAATTGACCTGGAGTCCGTCCGCCGCTCTGCCCCTGAACAAGGTAGAGTTTCAGGGTAACCGCATCGGCACCTCCTCTTTGCTGGTCTCTTTCGTCACGCCGGTCAGCGACTTCAGGATTCGTCAGGGCCGTAATGTCTACGTCATGGATATCATTATCCCGGAACAGACGGGAACCCGGGTCGAGACCAAGGCCGAACCTGATCTGGCTGAACTGGAGATGCGCGCCCCCCTGAGTGTCAAGTCGCTGCCCCTGGTGATCTATGTCATCAATCTGAGCACTCAAAACGAACCCATCGATTTCGACAGGATTCCACCGGTATCGATCGGTGAGAATCAAATCCTCTATACCAACAAGGTGCAACTGGAAGAGGCGGTCAGCTACCGTTTGCGTCTGGGATTCTTTCGCACCCGTCAGGAGGCCAATCAGCAGTTGCAGGCGATCCGCCACTTCTATCCCGATGCCTGGGTCGATACCGCGGATGTGGAGGAGCGACGCCGGGTTTTCTTTGAGCGGGGGCTTGAACCTAAACTCGAAGGCGAACAGATGGAGGAACCCCAACTGGCCAATGTGGATCCCCGTCTGACCGAGATGATGGGGGTCATACGCCGGACCATTACCGCCGGTGAGTATGCCAAGGCCGTGCGCTTGCTCGAGGCATTGCTCGAGGAACCGGATAACATCTATTCCCAGAAGGCCCTGGAATTGCTGGGACTCTCCCGTGAACGCAACGGTCAGATCGCCCATGCGAAAGCGGAATACCGCCGCTATCTGGAGAAATATCCGGAAGGGGAGGATGCGGCGCGGGTCTGGCAGAGACTGCTGGGATTGGAGACCGCGCCTCAGAAACCCAAGGAACCGTTGCGCGAAAAGGTCGTTGGCCCCTCGGGTGAGTTGATTGCCGTGGAAGAGCAGGGTTTTCAGGCGGAATGGGAAACCTACGGGAGTTTTTCCCAGAGTTACCGCAGGGACGAGATCGACAGCCCGTTCGTAGAGGATGAGGATGCGGTATCCCGTTCGGAAATCGAGACCTTCGTCGATTTCAACAGTCGCCGCAAAGGGGAAACCTACGACCTGCGTATGAAGGTGACCGGCAGCTACATTCACGACCTGCTGAAAGATGGCGAGAACGATACCGCTTTGAGTGACGCCTATCTCGATGCGGAGCATCGCGACTCCGGCACCAGCATGCGATTCGGCCGTCAGCGCCTGCGTTCCAGCGGTATCCTGAACCGCTTTGACGGTCTTGTACTGAATTATGGTTTGACCCCGGATGTGAATCTTCGCTTCAGTGCCGGCTTGCCCGTTGAGCGATCACGCGATACCTATCTTCACGAACACAAGCAGTTCGCCGGTGTCAGCGGGGATTTTCTGAGCATTTTCGATAGTTGGGATCTCAGCCTGTTTCTGGTAGAGCAGCGTGTCGATGGTCTGGTGGACCGTCGGGGTGTGGGTGGTGAAGTACGCTACTACGACCCGGTCAAGTCGCTCTATAGTCTGGTGGACTACGATATGTTCCATCAGGACTTGAGCATCTTCATGTTGCAGGGCAATTGGCGATTCGAGAACGATACCAGTGTCTACATGAATCTCGACTATCGAAACAGCCCGATCCTCGCCACCTCCAATGCTCTGATCGGTCAGATCGATCCGGACACCCTGTTGCCGATCACCACGATCGATGATTTGAAATCATTCTACTCCGATGACGAGATCTACGATCTGGCGATCGATCGCACCGCCCGGGTCAAGACCTTTTCGTTCGGTATCTCGCACCCTTACACCCCGTCACTGCAGTTGAGTGGCGATATCACGCTGACCCAGACCGACGGCACGCCGGAATCGGGGGGAGTTCCGGAAACCGACAGCACTGGCACCGAGACTTTCTACACCTTTCAGGTGATCAAGAACGATCTTCTCAAGCAGGGAGATATCGGTGTGTTCAGTCTCCGTTACTCGAATACCGATACCTCGGACACCTACCGTGTCGGTGTCAGCAGCCGTTATCCCGTGAACTCAGCCTGGCGCATCAATCCCCGCCTGGATGTCTCCTACCGGCAAAATGACGATAACGACGGTACCCGCCTGTCCGTGAATCCCAACCTGCGTATGGAGTACCGGCTGCGTAAAAGCTTCACCCTGGAGCTTGAGGGGGGACTGAACTGGTATGAAGAAGATGACACTGAAGAGGTCATCAACTACACAGACTATTTCTTCTACGCCGGATATCGCTGGGACTTCTAGGGCCTTTTCTTTTGGATTAGAGTAGTCAGGCCCTGGCACCCATAGATTCTCGCTCCCGGCAGCCTGGTCACCCGATTGCGGGTGTATACGGCGGTTTTTCCCCTTCACGTCCCGTAAGACATTGCCTGTGATGCGTTCAGGTTAATATAATCCCAACCTTTGTACGCGCCACGGGAAACGGGTTTGAATCAGCTGCTAGCCATAGCCTCGGGAGGTGCCCTCGGGGCTCTCATGCGATACTGGGTCTCCGGTGGCGTCTATGCCTTGCTTGGACGGGGCTTTCCGTACGGTACACTGGCAGTAAACCTGCTGGGATCCCTGGTGATGGGTTTTCTGTATGCCTTGATGCTCGAGCGGGTGGTGGCGAGTCCCGAGTGGCGGGGGGCGTTACTGGTCGGGTTTCTAGGCGCCTTCACCACGTTTTCCACTTTTTCCATCGAGACCCTCAACCTGCTGGAGCAGGCTGAATTATTCAAGGCCGGCCTCAATATCATCGCCAGCGTCACTGCCTGTCTGCTGGCCTGCTGGATCGGTCTGGTGCTGGGGAGACAGCTATGAAACACACAGAGGTTACTTTTGTCAGGGTTTACCTCACCGAGGGAGACCATCAGCTGAGAACCCTGCTGGATTTTCTGCACCAGGACGAACAGGTCAGGGGCGTGACCGCCTTTCGCGGTATCGCCGGCTTTGGGCGCTCGGGTAAGGCCCATGAGGCCTCACTCCTGGATATTTCCATGGACCTGCCGCTGGTCATCGAGTTCTTCGATGTGCCGAAGCGGGTGGAGAAGGTGCTGCGGGATTTGAATCAATGGGTAGAACCGGGTCATGTGGTGAGTTGGCCCGCATATGTCAATACAGGTGAATGATCAATGTTGGATCCACGATTGCTGAGAAACAACCTGGAAGAGGTGGCGCGACAGCTGCTGCGCAGGGGCTATGTGCTCGATACACAGCGTATCTCCGAGCTGGAAGAACAACGCAAGAGTCTGCAGGTTGAAGCTCAGGATCTGCAAAATGAACGCAACAGCCGCTCTAAATCGATCGGCAAGGCCAAGGCCGCCGGTGAGGATATCCAACCTCTGCTTGCGGAAGTGGCGGAACTGGGTGACCGGCTCAAATCCCGCCAGGATGCCTTGACTCAGGTGCAGGGCGAACTTTCAGAGATCACGCTGGGGATTCCCAATCTGCCGGATGCTTCTGTTCCGGATGGAAAAGATGAGTCGGACAACCGCGAGGAGCGCCGTTGGGGTGAGCCGGGAGTCTACGATTTCGAGCCCAGGGATCACGTTGATCTGGGAGACATAAGCGGCCTGCTCGACTTTGAGGCTGCCGCCCGTATCACCGGTTCCCGATTTGCGGTAATGGCGGGTCCCTTGGCGCGAATGCACCGGGCGTTGATCCAGTTCATGCTCGACACCCACACCCGCGAGCACGGTTATACCGAGGTTTATGTGCCCTACATGGTCAATGCGGACAGTCTGCGGGGCACAGGCCAGTTGCCGAAGTTCGAGGAAGATCTGTTCAAACTCTGCGGAGAATCGGGTTACTACCTGATACCCACCGCGGAAGTTCCGGTAACCAATTTGACCCGGGATCAGATTATCGAAGCGGATTACATGCCCCGTAAATGGGTGGCGCATACCCCCTGTTTTCGTTCCGAGGCCGGATCTTACGGAAAGGATACCCGCGGCATGATCCGACAGCATCAGTTCGAAAAGGTGGAACTGGTGCAGGCTGTGCCCGCGAGCCAGTCGTTCCAGGCGCTAGAGGAACTCACGGGCCATGCCGAAGCGATTCTGCAGAAACTGGAACTGCCATACCGGGTCGTCACCCTGTGTACCGGGGATATCGGTTTTTCATCAACCAAAACCTATGATCTGGAGGTTTGGCTGCCCGGTCAGCAGAAGTACCGAGAGATCTCTTCCTGCTCCAATTTCGTCGATTTTCAGGCTCGACGCCTGCAGGCCCGTTGGCGCAATCCGGAGACCGGTAAACCCGAACTCGTCCACACCCTGAACGGTTCCGGACTGGCAGTAGGCCGGACATTGGTGGCGGTGATGGAAAACTATCAGCAAAAGGACGGGACGATCCGTGTGCCGCAGGCACTGCAACCCTACATGGGGGGTGTCGAGGTAATCGGCTGAGCTGGTTTGCTGCTCTGAATGTCTGGCAATCAGACCAGCATGATCAGGATTGCCACAAAGCCAACAACCAGCGCCAGGGGAATCACTGCGGCCATCCAGTCACCTTCCTGGGCTTTGGGGCTGTTTTTCAGCCAGTACTTGGCTCTGGGCCAGAGAAAAATGAGCCAGCCCACAATCAGAATGGCCGAGAAAATCTTCACCCATTCCATAAAAACTCCTTAGCGTACAAAAAAGCCCCGGCATTGCCGGGGTTTTTGATTCCTGAATCAAACAACCTCACTCGTCGCCCAAAGCGCCCAACAGGTGCAGCAGGCTGGTGAAGATATTCAAGATCGACAGATAGAGGCTCACGGTGGCCATGATGTAGTTGGTCTGAGCGCCGTTTACCATCTGGCTGGTCTCGAACAGGATGAAACCGGACATCAGCAAGATGACCGCCGCCGAGATGGCCAAGTGCAGCCCAGGAATATCCAGGAACAGGCCTGCCAGAGAAGCAAGCATCACAACCATCATTCCGGCAAAGATGAAGCCACCCATAAAGCTGAAATCGCGCTTGGTGGACAGGGCGTAGCCGGAAAGACCCAGGAAGATGATGCCGGTTCCACCAAAAGCGGTGGCGATGATCTGGGAGCCGTTCGACAGTGCGATGTAGTAGTTCAGGGTGGGACCCAGGCCGAAACCCAACAGTCCCGTTACGGCAAACACCACCCACAGACCTGAGGCTGAATTGGCGGTGCGTGGCAGCACGAACCACAGCAGCACCAGGGCTCCCAGTGAGGTCCCCAGTGAAATCATCGGGGAGGGCGCCATGGCCATGGAAACCATTGCCAGCAGGGCACTCCAGATGAGTGTGCCAGACAACAGCATGTAGGTGTTCTTTATTAGTTTATTGGTCGAAAGAGCAGACTCTATGGACCGTGTGGCAGTGAAATCGATGCGATTCATTTTGATGTTCTCTCCAGATTTATTCCCTAAAATCAAACTCTGCTAGTATGACTATCGGTATAGGAAAATGTTCATGACAGGATACCGACCTGACATGAAAGGTCAATACGGGATTTCCAGGGAATTCCACCCCACAGGGAGGGGTTCTCGCTTCTCTACCTGATCACTGGCAATTTTCCGGAGGCTTCTGTATTCTAGCGCTCCTTCGGAGAGGTGGCAGAGCGGTTGAATGCGGCGGTCTTGAAAACCGTTGAGGGTTAGTAGCCCTCCCAGGGTTCGAATCCCTGCTTCTCCGCCAAATAAAAAGGGGGCCTGATCGGCCCCCTTTTTATTTGGCGGAGAAGTAGGATTTGGTTCGAACCCTCAGTTCGACAAGGAGCGTAGCGACGCAGGACGCCGCAGCGCAGCGCAGGCGCCCCGGAGGGGTGAGCGCAGCGAATCAATCCCTCGCTGCCAGCCAGGGAAAGCGAAGCGAAGGCTGGTAGTCCCCGGTAGTCGCGAGGCGATACTGGAAACCCGACGTGCCGTAGGCGCCAAAGGGGATCCAAAGATCGCATCCGAACGCGACGTCCAGTCATTCGGGAGCTGACAACGGAGCGGTGACGAGCTTGCGAAGTCATCGCGTAGTGTCAGTGACCGGGACGGCCGGGGCACTAATAGGCTGTCAAAGATCGAATCGATTTTGGTGGACTTGGATGTCCCAAAATCTTTCATGAGATCGAAGACTCGCTTGGCCCATCCGCAGGCAACCAAACCTCGCGTGAACTTACGATCCGGCCCCTTTTTTATCACGCAGTGGGGCAGGATTCCCTCGTCCCCACGCTCTGCGTGGGAACGCATACCGGGTTCGGCGAATTCCAGAGAATAAGGTGCGATCTGACTTGGTTTGGTCTGGGTTCCCAAGCAAAGCGTGTGATCGAGGTAATCCCTGGGTTCGACAAAGAGCGAAGCGATGCCGGAAGCCGCAGCGCAAACCTGTACACAGCAAATCCATCCCGGTGCATGAGAGGGATACTCCTCTGGCCGCATAGTCGAGGTGTTCACTGGTATGGATGCTTCATTCACCCGGTAGAGCGTTGAATTGTACAGGTTTACGGCGTATCGCATTTTGCACAATCTGCAATAACCCAGGTGGTCTGAATTTCCTTCAATACATCCAAAGTCAATCAGACCGGTCCGTTCAGGGAACTTAGATTGATTTACCGCCTCTATGCCCTCATATTCCCCTCAGGGTTCATACATAGGAAAACTGCGACATGATGATAATCGGCCTTTTTCTGGCAACCAACCTGGCCATCATGATGCTGATCAGCATGACCTTCCGGTTGCTTGGGATCGATGGACTGCTGATGGCAAACGGGGTCGATCTGAATCTGAATGCCCTCCTGGTCTACTCTGCGATCATTGGATTTTCGGGGTCGTTGATCAGTCTGTTTATCTCCAAATGGTCAGCCAAACGCAGTATGGGCGTTCGCGTGATCGAGCAACCCAGCAATGAAATTGAACAGTGGTTGGTCAAAGTGGTGGAGCGACAGACTCAGGAGCGAGGCATCGGCATGCCTGAGGTGGGTATATTCGATCACCCGTCACCAAATGCCTTCGCTACCGGGTGGAATAGGAATGATGCCCTGGTGGCGGTCAGCACAGGATTACTCCGGCAGATGAATCGGGATGAGGTTGAGGCCGTCCTGGCACATGAAGTCAGTCATGTGGCCAACGGTGATATGGTGACCTTGTTGTTGATTCAGGGTGTCGTAAACACCTTTGTGGTATTTCTTTCCCGGGTGATTGGCCACACGGTCGACCGGGTGGTGTTTAAGACGGAACGGGGCAACGGTCCGGCTTACTTCATTGTTTCGATCCTTGCGGAATTCATTCTCGGTATTCTGGCTATGATGATCGTTATGTGGTTCTCACGGTGGCGTGAATTCCGTGCAGACAAGGGTGGAGCGGATCTGGCGGGGCGTTCAAAAATGATTGCGGCATTACAACGCCTGCAGCAGGCTCAACAGCCCGAAGGGCTACCAGATGAGATGGCTGCATTCGCCATCAATGCGGGCAAGGTTCAGAAGTTGTTCGCCAGTCACCCACCGCTGGAAGCCCGCATACAGGCCCTCAGATCAGGAGGTTGATTGGCAAACAGGGGGTTCGCTGGAAGACTGCGGAAGGCATCCCCAGTGTAATGAGAAAACGGTCGACCTGATTGCAGGTCGGCCGTTTTTTATTTAAGCGTTCGGCGCTGAAATCAGAAGCGGCCGGAACTGCGCTTGGGCTTTTCTTGAGCTTCGTTGATTCTCAGGTCCCGTCCCTGAAACTGTTTGCCATTGAGCTGGGAAATGGCCTTGTCAGCGTCAGAGTCGCTCATTTCCACAAAGGCAAAACCCCGAGAACGACGGGTTTCGCGATCCAGGATCAGGTTGGCTGAGAACACTTCACCAATTTCGGAAAAAAGGGTCTTCACGTCGTCTTCTGTAGCAGTCCAGGGCAGATTGCCAACATACAATTTAGTCATCGATATACGTTCCTAACAAAGAGAGAGTCTTGTTCAGGGTCTGACGGTCCCAATAACAAACCTGCCAGACAGACCTCGAACACGGAAAGCAATGGTGCGATACCATGCCAATGGGCTTGGAAACCTGAGGATGCCGATTCACGACTGAAAGATAACTCAAATGGGAAGCGGATTATGGGCCTGTTTCGTAGCGTAAACCCGATAATACTACCGAAAAAAATCCCTGACAATGGCTTTTGGAACACATTCGGGGTCCACCTGGCAGGGTCATATTCCTGTCATGTGACTTTACCCACGTGAGGCTTTCGAACAAGCTAGAAAGGCTAGTCGGTTTTGACCCATTTTAGGGCACAAATCCCTCGTTCGGGGTAATAAAGCTGTATACAGGATGACATACCCTGCGAAAGGGCAATAATGGTGAAGCCGCAATAGAATCAACAGTTAGAGTAATTCAGTTAAAGGGGGCGTTATGCTGCATTGCACGATGGAAAGAACCTGTGTTGATCTGTGGAAGTTCAGATGACAAAGCTCAGTCCTATAATATTAGGGATCCTGCTATTGGGCTTGATGATCGGTGCGTCATCGTTCCGAAGTGGGATTCCTGAATGGGTCAATATCAGCGAACGCTGGGCGGAAATCCGCTACAACCGTCCCTCCGATAAGCAGATACAAGCCCTGCAGATACTCAGCCGGGATACCGAGGCACTTGTGATGGCTCACCCCGGGCAGGCTGAGGCTCTGGTTTGGAATGCTGTCGTGCTTTCCACGTTGGGCCGTTTACAGGGTGGAAGTGAGGGCTTGGGTCTCGCCAGGCAAGCAATGAAACTACTCGATCAGGCAGAGAAGATTCAACCGGAAGTGCTGGATGGGCTAGTGTATACCCTGAAGGGAAGCCTGTATTTCAAAGTACCGGGATGGCCCATCGGCTTCGGGGATCCTGGTTTAGCGAAAACTTATCTGGAAAAGGCGCTCACAATTGATCCCCACAATATCGACGCTAATTATTTCTATGCTGAGTACCTGTTACATGAGCGTGATTTCAACGGAGCAATCGCAGCGTATAAGAAGGTTCTGGCAGCCAAACCTCGTCCCGGGCAAACACTCGCCGATGATGGGAGAAAGCGAGAGGCCCGTGCTGCGATTGTCAGAGCCGAAGCTTTAAGGCAACAACAGCGAGCGGATATCAAGCGTGTGCTGCAGTGAAGATATCCCAGTTTCATTTGCGGAAACTTAAGAATGCGAATACTACTCGTAGAAGATGACTGTCATTTGGGCGAAGGTATCTGCCTGGGGTTGAAGGAGTTGGGACACACGGTGGATTGGGTGCAGGATGGGACGGCCGCCGCTCAGGCACTGCAGACTGAAAACCTGGATGCCTTGCTGCTGGACCTCGGGCTTCCTAAAAAAGACGGTCTTAATCTCCTCCGGGAGCTACGTCAGGATAAGGTTGATCTACCGGTGCTCATCCTGACTGCCCGGGACACAATTGAAGATCGTATTCAGGGATTGGATATGGGGGCGGACGATTATGTCGTGAAACCCTTTGACTTATTGGAAGTGAATGCCCGTTTGCGTGCAATCACCCGCAGACGGGAAGGCCGTTCGGAGCCTTTTATCAACTTTGCAGATCTTGTCCTGGATCCTGCGGCAAGACGATTAACCAAGGGAGGAGAGGAGGTTTCCCTGGGGGCGAACGAATTTGCGGTGCTCGAATCCCTTTTGACTCATCAAGGCAGGATACTGTCCCGACGCTTTCTGGAAGAGTCACTCTATGGTTGGAACGGAGGTGTGGAGAGCAATGCGGTGGAGGTTTATATTCACCATTTACGTAAAAAGCTTGGTCAGGATTTGATCAAAACAGTCCGAGGCGTCGATTATATCATACAGAAACAAGCGTAGATCGAGGTGGCAATCAATATGGGCGGTTCTTCCATTCGCAGAAGGCTTTTGCTCAGTCTCATATCGACTGTTCTCATCCTCTGGCTGATCGCGGCATTATTTGTCTACCGGGCCGCCACTCATGAAGTCGAGGAAATCTATGATGCGACGCTGGCCCAGGAATCGCGCATTCTGGCAACCCTGATCGCCCACGAAATCGATGAAGACAAAGAGGTTGAAAAAAAACTCCAGTCACTGGTTGATGAGTTGGGTGATGGGATTGTCACCCAATCAAATCTGTTAAGAAGTTTGCTGCTGAAGTATTCCTCGAATCAGGAGGCTAAGGATTATCTGACCCTGATTCCAAGGGATATCATGAACGGCCATCGCTATGAAGCAAAAATTGCTTTTCTGATAAAAGGGAACAATGGCAGAACCTATTTACGCTCCAATCTACCCTCCGAGTTCAATGAATTTCAGGAGGGCTATCACAATGTGATCATCGAAGACAACGAATGGCGTATGTTTGGCATGAAAGAGGGAAAGAGCGCTTTCAATGTCCAGGTCGGAGAACTGCTGTCGCTTCGTCAGGAGACGGTCTCTGAGATAGTTTTCAACAGTCTCTGGCCCATCATTTTCTCACTGCCGATCATGGGCCTGTTGATATGGCTTATGGTGGGTGGAGGACTCAAACCACTGAAAATCATTGCCCGAAAAGTGGAAAACAGGGAATCCAATGCACTGGATCCGATCGCGATCGATAATGTACCCACTGAGGTAGTGCCTATGGTTGAGTCTCTAAACAGTTTGTTTCACAGAGTTCAGGCAGCGTTGGATAATGAACGGCGCTTCACAGCAGATGCCGCGCATGAGCTTCGAACCCCTCTTGCCGCTTTAAAGACACTCGCTCAGGCAAAATCCCTGGCGGGTAATCTGGAACACAGGGATTTCCTTGATCAGATAATACGAGGCGTGGACCGACTTACACACCTGTTGGAGCAACTGCTGACCCTGGCGCGGATGGATAGCCAGTCCATGGGAGATGCCCATGTTGAGTCGGTTGATTTACAGCAGGAGACCATCACGATTCTGTCCACCATAGCGGCTTCAGCATTGGAGAAGGATATCGAGATCTCCTATGACGGGCCGAATGATCCTGTGATCGTTACCGGCTATGCTCCAGCGATTCAGATCCTGCTCCGTAATATCATCGACAACGCCATCCGATACACACCGGAGCGAGGGGAGGTCAGCGTCAGACTGGAAAGGCACGAGAAACAGGTCGCTCTCGAGGTGATCGATACAGGTCCCGGAGTACCGGAAGATCAGCAGCAGGGACTCTATCAAAGATTTCGTCGGGGAGAGACCGCCCAGGCGCAGGGCAGTGGTCTGGGGCTTGCCATCGTAAAGCGTATCGTCGACCTGCATAGGGCTGTGATCAAAATGCAGAATCGGTCGGATCGCAGTGGCTTGAAAATGCGCGTGCTGTTTCCTGCAGGCCCTGGGGATCAGGTACAGGATTCCTTCACCCGGCCCAGTAGGTCTTCAAGATAGTTCAAACGGCGTATCGAAATATTGACCTTGTCGGCCAGTTCCGAATCGTCTTCGTCATCCTCGATGAGATGGAAGGTGTCTTCGAAAAAAAATACGAAAAAACTGTCCAGGAAGTAGATTTCCCGATTGGTATCCATGATTAAATTGTCGAGGCCGAAAAGGTCGATGACTCTCGGGTTGTCAGATTTCCGCCAGGCCTGTGCTGCATTCACGAACCGGGACAATTGGATACGGGCCTTGGGATTGGCACACAGCAACTGTATGGCTTCCTCCTCGTTTTGTTGGTTGGCTATGTTGAACCAGACATTGATCGCCCGTGCGAGTACGACCAGACTGGGACGTCCATTGATCCGGGTGATCACGAACAGTGCGTTGGGAATGATCTCATCCAACGTTTCCTTGAGTTGACGGTAGTGACGTGCGAGTAGCTTGGTTTCCGTTTCAGAGTATTCAGACAAGGGCCATTTGATGACAAATTCCGTGTAGCTGGTTTCGCTTTCGCCGTCTACAAGCTCCTCATTACGTTTACTGCTTCGCCAGACCTCGCAATGGCTGCCGATAGTTGAGATCAGTGTGGCTCTGAAACGATCATGATCGAGACAGGCAATATCCACAACGATTTGATCTGTCTCTTTTCCGCTTTTTGGCATTTTCAATCACTACCGGGAGAATCTGCTGCGCAAACAGGCTGTTGAAATTCGCTCAGACGAGTGCGAGATCAGGCGAAAACCGCCGAGTAAGCGCAGTTTACAGGAGTTAATGAGTATTTTGAGGCCGTCTTCAACCGCTGCCAGCCAGGGAAAGCGAAGCGAAGGCTGGTAGTCCCCGGTAGTCGCGAGGCGATACTGGAAACCCGACGAGCCGTAGGC
>JBEVVH010000097.1:0-12873 GCA_040507245.1 Candidatus Thiodiazotropha sp. | reverse complement strand
GGGGCACTAATAGGCTGTCAAAGATCGAATCGATTTTGGTGGACTTGGATGTCCCAAAATCTTTCATGAGATCGAAGACTCGCTTGGCCTTGTTGAATTTCCACAGACCCAGACTCAGCTCTCGCAGCAGCAGGGGATGTGATGAGGATTGAGTCGCATGGGTGTCGAAGCCGCCGAGTTGCACATAGAAGATCTGCCGGTTGTAGCCGGGGCCCAGATCACCGTTTGCGCCCAGATGCACCATCTTCGCAACCGCTTCCAGCTGACGAATCAAACCGCCGCCCATGGATGATGCGAAACCCAGTGTTTGCGCATCCGGTATGTCGAACAGGGCTTCCCCATAGGGACCCCGGGTGGCATAGCTGAGGGTGACGGCGTTCCAGCTTTGATTGAGTTGTTCAAAGGTGGTGAGCGACCGGTTCAGACTGCGGTTGTAGAAATCCCGCAGCGGATCCGCGGTGGTGGCGGTGTTTTGGGCATCGAAGCTGAGCCGGTCGGTGGTTGACGTCATTCCGGCCAGCGCCAGAAACAGGGCGCGGCGGTCCTCATTTCCGGCACCACTCTGGCTCAAGTGGCGAACCTCGGGCAGGGCTCCGGACTTGAGTACCAGGGGTGAGGTCTGCTGGCCCATCATCAACCGGTCATTGCCCGCATAAGAGATGTTCAGTCCGAGGGGATGACCCTGATTGATGCCGTTCCACTGATCGGCGATCTTGCCCGCCCAGCCGATATCGTCCAGATTGTTGGCCTGGCCGGTTTGCAGTTCACGCTGTTGATGATTGTGCGCGAACAGGAACAGGGGTAACTCTGCCTGACGGTTGCGAATCTGTTCCCGGGTCACTGGACGTACCAGGGTACCAGTGCTGCCAAGAATCAGCAGCCGGTCGTCCATGAACAGCTGGGCCAGTTCCGGCATTACCCCGTTGACCCCGAGATTCACCCCTTTGCCGGTCAGAGGGTAGTGACCACTGAGATAAGCGCTAGCCTGATTCAGGTTTCGATTATAAGGATTGGCCGCTCCTGAACCCAGTTGCCCCTGATTCAGATCACCGCCTCCGCTGGTGATCTGATCGAGGCCCAGATCCTGGTCCTCCACCGCCAGCCCGGCGCGAATTTCCGCATAGGGCGAATAACCTCTCTGCGCATCGTTACCCAGGGGTATGAACATGTTGTGAACATCGTTACCCCCGTGCAGATAGATGCACACCAGAGCCCGGTAATCGTTGAAATTCGGTGCCGCAGCCCGCGCAGTGCTGGGCAGTGTCATAGGCGCCAAGGCGCCCAGTCCGGCGTATCCGGCCATTGCCTTGAGAAATTTGCGACGTTGAAGGGTCATGGCGATGCGGTTCCTTGCGGGTTACTTTTGAATCATGTAGGCGCTGGATGTGGCAATGAGCACATAGGCATCGCGGATCATGCGCCGTGCCTGTTCAAAGTGGTTCCGTGTATTGGTGTCATTACTCGACTCCAGGTAGTGTTGCAGGCCAGCCCGGTAGTCCGGACTCATCTTGCCGCCCAGCAGTAACCGGTCAAGATGATCGATCAGGGCGCTGATGCCGCGATCCCTGGGAGTCAGCCCTGAGGCGTCGACAGTGGTGTCGTCGAAGGATTCGAAATCACCATTCTGATCCTGCTCCATGGCCTGTTCCATGAGCACCAGTTCGGTGTCGAAACTGGTCAGCAGGTTGGTTGAGTAATGCCCCTTGGTTGCGGCGAACTCGCTGAGTGTCTTGCCGTTGGTACGGGTGATGCGGTTCTTCTCCAGGGTGTCGAGCAATGTATAGACCAGGTTGTTGTAGTTGATCAGCATCTGCTCCGTCTGGATCTGCATCTCCGGCGCAACCATGGCGTGTGATTTGAAATAGCTGTCGCTGGGAACATGGTTTGGGCTGTAGAAGTTAAACACCGTGGGGGACCGCAACGCCCCCTGTTCGATAACGGTTTCCGGGTTTCTGAACCAGTAGACATTCTGCATGCTGCGCCTCTCCTTGCTCTGCCATCCATTGAGTGGTGTCACATGCGCGGCGCGCAACAGCTGGGTCAGCGCCAGCAGCGGTTCTTTGTACTTACCGTAGGTGGGATTGGTGTAATACCCCTCGTCCCGGGCTTCCGGATCCAGCAGGATCGCCCGAACCACCGCTTTCAAATCGCCCTTGACCCCCTGGCCGTTGTCATTGAACACCGCACTGATCCGCGCCACATAGTCGGATGAGGGATTGGAGGTGATGAGGCGCTGGATCAGGTGTTTGCTCACATAAGGCGCCAGGTTGGGGTGGCTGAACAATACATCCAGTGCGGCGTCGAGGCCGCTCTGATCGCTGCCCGCATTGAGGGCGAGGGTATGCCCCAGCAGGGTGATCCGACCATCACCCCCTTCGGCGGCTTCATCCTCGTGCTCGGCGGCGACGAACACCATCGGGCGGGTGTAGTCACCATCTCGGTTGCCGAGACGGCCGAAACGGCTGTTACTGGCAAGATCCCAGCCGGTCATGACCTTGGCGAGTTCCTCGATGTCCTGCTGGGTGTAGGTTGCTACCACGCTGCTTCCCCCGTCTGGAAAGGTGAGGCTGTTACCGTCCCGGTTCGGCGAGCCGTCCTGGTTCAATTCGTAGAGTCCCAGGGTAAACAGTTGAATGATCTCCCGGGCGAAATTCTCATCCGGTCGGGATCCGCTGTCAGGATTGGCCTTGCGATTCCCCTGGTGGGAGAGGTACACCCCCATGGCGGGACTGGTGGCGACCGCTTTCAACAGCTGGCGATAGTTGCCAAAGGCGTGCCGGACCAGCAGGTCGTAGTAGGTCGCCAGGGCTTCACCCCGATAGAGCAGGGTGGGTGTGCTATGGGAAACCACCAGCAACTGGCTCAGGGCATAGGCGACCCGTTGGCGCAATTGATCGGAACCGATCTGGCTACGCTGGGGGCCGGTGGCGCCCAGGGCGCTGTCCCACCAGGCCGCTATCTGGTAGTCGAGGGCGTCCCGGTCCGAGGTGGCCTGGTTGAAGATGCTGCTGCCGAGCCAGTCAGTCCCCGGTTCCGCGGTGCGGGCGATCTCCTTGGTCCGCTCCAGATGGGTTTTCCAGCCATCCGAAGGGCTGCTGTCCGCCGAGCCCAGGCTCAACTGCTGGTCGACCCAGGCGGCGATGCCCAGGCTCTTGACCCGCGCCATCTCGCTCAGGGTGGGGCCGAAGGTGCTCTGCAACAGCAACCGGTGTGCCATGCCGTCCGTGATCTGGTCCGCTTCGGTGACCCTGAGGGTGAAGCGGTTTTCGATGCTGTTCTGACCATCGCTGACACGGATGATGATCTCATGGGTGTCACCCAGTTCCTCCCAGGACGGGGAGCCCGACAGGGTGTGGGTCGCTTCGGTGTAGACCAGCCAGTAGGGCAGGCCGCTGACCAGGTAGTCCAGGGTGTCGCCGTCCGGATCGCGGGCTTCAACGGTGACACTGAAGAGCTGATCGACGGGCACCTGGGCATCCTGTCCGGACTGGATGAAAACCGGCGGCTGGTTGATGTCCGAGATGCGAACCGTTACCTGGGCAGGTGCTGAGCTGACCCGACCGTCCGAAACGGTGTAACTGAAACTGTCCTGGGTGGTGTCCGATCCATCGTGCTGATAGATGATGGTGACGCCATCGGCCTGTTTCTGCACTGACCCATGCGCCGGTTGGCTGAGCGAATCGATCTGCAGGCGGTCCTGGTCCCTGTCCGTGTCGTTGCCGGTCAGGTCGAAACTGATGCTCCCGCCGCGCTCGACCTGGAGGGAGTCAGCGCCGGCCATCGGTTGATGGTTGGAACTGGGATCTGTGGTGTCACCCGCCGGAGGATCTTCTTCAATACCTTGGATGGTCACGCTCACCGTGGCAATACCGGAGTCTTCGGCGCCGTCGTTCGCGGTATAGGTGAAACGGTCTTCAGCGGCATTCGAACCGTCATGCTGGTAGAAAACCTTTCCGTCCGCCTGGAGGGTGACCCGTCCATGCGAGGGTGAAGTGAGGTGGGTGACGGTCAGCGGGTCGTCGTCCGTATCCTGGTCATTGATCAACACCGGGATGGCAACGCCTCCGCCCTGGGTGGTGACCGATTGGTCATCGTTGGCTTCTGGCGCCGTGTTGTCATCCTCGATACAGCCACTGAGGAGTTGGCTCATGAGGAATAGAATGCCAATTTGGGACAGGGTTTTTCTGATCAGTTCCATTGCACTCTGCTCAAAAGGTCAAGTGCCGCTGCGGCACACTGGGAATCATTGAGCAAGATTCCGTGTTATATGGAACGGAAGGTTAGAGTGATATCCGTTCAAATACTGTGTGGTGATTCAAATTCCATTTCATTGCACGGCATTGAAACAGCCGTCTGTGGAACGATTTCGCATCGCGCTGGGAATCGATCCTACGGATGAGTTCACGAAACGCTATCGGCATCGACGCTTCGGCACAATAGGCGATTACCCGGATAATCGGGTCGAAAGATGTCGGAGAGATTGGCTGTATCGGGTTGCTGCAACCCGCCGGGAAAGGGGATGATACGGGCTTGAAGATGGCGGAGCGGACGGGACTCGAACCCGCGACCCCCGGCGTGACAGGCCGGTATTCTAACCAACTGAACTACCGCTCCGAAGCCAAGAGCGCGTAGTTTAAGGTTTTTCCTGCCGAAGTCAACCTTTTGCGGAATATCAACGATAATCCTGGGAAAACTATGCCATATTGACGGGTGGACAGGCCATGATTCTAACCCAGACCCAAAACCATGCTATTTGAAACCGATGAAGCCCAGCGCAAACGCGCAAAATCACCCCATGAACTCTCTATGCTGAATCTGGTGGGATTTCACCTGATCGCCGCGCCGGCCTCCATAGTTCTGGACATAGGATTGCTGGGATTTCTGGTCCCATTGGCCCTGTCTCTGTGCGTGATCGCTTACATCTGGCTGACCGCGGCCAGGACCCGAACCCACGATGACTGGTTTGTCGCCGCGCATTGGCGGCTTTCGGCCAACCGCACCCGGATACTCATGATTGGCTACACCATCAGTGCGATCATTCTTGGGATGGCCTTCATGGCCACAACCGGCAGTTCGAAAGGTCACATCATGATGGTGGCAATCTCCCGGGTCGCAGTGGTGCCGACCCTGATCACGGTGATGATCTGTTTCGTGCTGGAGTCCGGATCGATCTATCAGACCGGACGGGGAGAGGTTCCCGATGGCGTGATAAAACGTATGCCGCCGCCGGAGGGACTTCGGGTGCTTAGCGATGATGCCTCTGCAGCCGAGGTGAAGGAAGGCTGAAATCCGCATGGTCGAGTATCGCCGGATGGATCACACGGACGCAAAATAAGCGACATAGCGCTACATCCACAGGCTGTCCATGAGCCAGTAGAACAGGGAAGCCAGCAGCCCGGTCACCGGCAGGGTGATGAACCAGGCAACGATGATGCGGCGGAAGGTTGAACGCGTCACCAGCTCCCGGCGGTAGAGTTTATCCAGGTCTTTGCGGTCTTTATTGCTGATCGCCATGGCGGCTTCCGATTGGCTGATCTGTTTCAGCAACAACCCCTTTTCGCGAAAAGACGAGGCGTCGAAGCGTGCGATGAAGGCTTCGATCTCCGCCTCGTTCTGATCTTTCTTGTGGCGCCGGATCATCTCCAGGCTGACCGCATAACGGGTTTTCAGTATTTCACGCAGAAATCCGATACCGAATATGGCGCCGACGGCGGTGTGGGTGCTGCTCACCGGTATCCCAAGCTGACTCGCCAACAGCACTGTGATGGTCACGGAGGTGACGATGCAGAATGCCCGCACCTGATCGAGCTCCGTGATCTCGCTGGCCAGGGTGGTGATCAGGCGTTTGCCGAACAGCACCAGTCCCAGGGGGATACCAATGGCCCCGATCAGTAGCAGCCAGGTGGCCAGCCCTGGGGCGTTCAACTCGGCGGTCTGACCAAAGGCCTCCTTTACAGCAATCAACGGTCCGATGGCGTTGGCCACGTCATTCGAACCGTGGGCGAAACTCAGCAGGCTGGCCGCCAGCAGCAGGGGAAGGTTGAAGTGCCGGTTCACCGCGGACTTGGTGTTCGGCAGCAGTGCGGTTCGCTGCTTGATTGTGGGTTTGCTGATCAGGAATACCCCGGTGCCGACACTCAGGCCGCACAAAAGCGCGGTGGTCAGGTCGACCCGCCAGCTGGCCTTGAGTCCCTTCACCAGAAGATAGCTGGTAAAACTCCAGGCCATCATGGCCACCAGCAGGGGAACCACCTTTTCCGCCGCTCTCGACATATCCGTCTGGTAGGTGATGGTGCGTTTGATCAGGTACAGCAGGAAGGCGGCAATCAGGCTGCCGAGCAAAGGTGAGACCAGCCAGCTGACGGTGATCGCGCCCAGGAGTTTCCAGTTGATGACCAGTGTGCCACCCACCGCGATGCCGGCGCCCAATACCCCGCCAACGACGGTATGGGTCGTGGAAACCGGCATCCGGCTGAGGGTGGCGACATGCAGCCACAGGGCACTCGCCAGCATGGCGCTGAGCATGACCTTGATGATCGCCTGGCTGTCACCGAGCAGTTGCCGGTCCACGATCCCCTGCTTGATGGTGCTGATCACCTCGTCCCCGGCCAGCAGGGCACCCGCCATTTCGAATACCGCCGCCAGCAGCATCGCGCCCGCCAGGCTGATGACCGCCGAACCGACCAGAGGACCGATATTGTTGCCCGCATCGTTGGCGCCGATATTGAGCGCCACATAGCCTGCCAGCAGGGCAGCAACAACCAGGATCAGGGGTTGCTCGAAACCGTCGGTATAGAACTGCGATGAAGCAGCGATGCCGAGCATGAACAACAGCGTCAGGAATCCGCTGATTCTCAGAGACATTGGGACTTGCCGCACCGCTGGATATTCGTTTCTGAGGTCCGGGTTAGCTCTGGGATTCGGCCTGCATGTCCTTGATGAACGCGTCAGATTGCTTGATCGATTGATTCATCCGCTCGATCAGGGTCGTGATATCCGCCTTGAGACTGGCGAACTCACCGCGCAGGGAGCCGATCGCCTGGGCGTTCAGATTGTGCTTAAGGAACAGCACGTTGTCACGGAAGTTGTTGAGCACCGGCTGCATCGAGGATTCGGAGCGGCGCATCGACTTGAGCATCTCCTGGTAGCGCTTGCGGGTCTGCTGAAGTTTCTTCTGGCTGCTGGCCTTGAGTTTCTGATTCTGGTAGAGGTCGAGTTCTTCCTGCCACTCTTCGAACAGGGCGTCTGCCACCGCCTCCACCTTGGCAATCCGGTCTGATACCTCCTCTGCGGCGCTTTCGCAGGATTCGAACTCGTCGTTGAGACGTTCATAGGACTCTTTCAGATCGCTCTGTTGCAGCTGAACTACCGAGGCGAACTGGTCGAGGGCTGACTTGAACTGTTCCTGAGCCTCGTTCTGCGCGTCCCGGGTCGCCTCGACCCGGTCCACAAGGATGTCCCGTTTGTGGTAACCGGCCTTCTCCATGGTGTCGTAGTAGACACCCGAGCATCCGCTCAGCCACAGAAACAAAAGGGTCAGGGAGAGACGAAGAAGGCGGGACATAGACAGGATTCCTTTTATAATCATCGTGGATGAGTCAATTTCAGATTCTATACCATTCGGGGTTGACCCCAAACGCCGGAGTCTCAAGGGGCGCATGACGGCATTGATGACCGAACAGAATGTCGCTGAAGGGGAGGGATGCAGCAACGGTGCGGCCGTCAAAAATGACCTTTGAATCCGATGAATATCTCTTAGTGTGAATAGGCCCCGGGCCGGTGATGAACCATGTTGTATCGACAAAATGTGCTGTTGGGTGCCTTTTTCATCCTCGCCTCGGAGTTTATGTTCGCCTCCATGGGCGCCATCGTCAAACAGGTGACCCAGAGTCTGCCCAGCGAAATGGCCGTTTTCATGCGTAATCTGTTCGCTCTGGCCCTGCTGATGCCCCTGGTCTGGAGCAGCGGTGTGACGAGCCTGCGAACCCGGGTGTTTCACCTGCATATGCTGAGGTCCGTGGCCGGTGTCTCCGCGATGTACTGCTTTTTTTACGCATTGGCCAATCTGCGGCTGGCCGATGGTATGCTGCTGAAGATGACTTCGCCCCTGTTCATGCCCCTGATTGCCTGGTACTGGTTGCGCGAACCCCTGCATCGCATGATCCTGCTGGCGATTGTGATCGGTTTCGTCGGTGCCATACTGGTGCTGAATCCGGAAGGGGAATTCAACCGTGTGGCCCTGGTCGGACTGTTCGGCGGGGTGCTGGCCTCCCTGGCCAAGGTCAGTCTGCGGCGCCTCGGACGCAGTGAGCCCTCGGTTCGTGTGGTGTTCTATTTCGCCCTGCTCAGCTCCCTGATCTCTGTGATTCCCATGTTCTGGTCCTGGCAGCAGCCCACGCCCGAGCAGTGGGGACTGCTCGCGGCGCTGGGTCTGGTCGGCACCCTGGGGCAACTCATGCTCACCCGTGGCTATGCGATCGCAGCAGCGGCGCGGATCAGTCCGTTCACCTATGCGTCGGTGCTGTTCGGTGCGGCCTACGGCTATCTCTTCTGGGGTGAGTTATTGAGTCTGCAGTTCGTGTTCGGAGCGCTGCTGATCGGAGTGGCCGGAGTGCTCGCTCTGCGCAGTGGAGAACGCATCGACGACACACTGGTCAGTGATACGGCCAGAAGTTGATACAATGCTCAGCCGCACCTGTTGAATCGGTATCCAACAGGCCCTGAAGCACCCTAACGAGATCCACTGATGTCAATGAACTGGCCGCAACTTCTGTCTCGCAAGCGCCTTGGTGCCGCCGATCTGCCCGGTGGCGGCGCCATGCGAACCGACTTCCAGCGGGATCTCGACCGGATCGTGTTTTCCTCCGCGTTCCGGCGCATGCAGGACAAGACCCAGATTTTTCCCTTGTCGAAGATCGACTATGTGCGTACCCGCCTGACCCATAGCCTGGAGTCCTCCAGCGTGGGACGCTCCCTGGGTACCCTGGTGGGCGAGCAGATCATTGCCCGGCATGGCCTGTCGGGTCATGAGGCCTCGGATTTCGGCGACATCTGTGCGGCGGCCTGTCTGGCCCACGATATCGGCAATCCTCCATTCGGACATTCCGGTGAGGATGCGATCCGTCACTGGGCGGAAACCGCCACCTACGGACGCCAGCGGGTTGCAGTGCTGAGCGGCAGCCAACGGGAGGATTTTCTCAACTTCGAAGGTAACGCGCAGGGCTTTCGGGTCATTACCCGTCTGCAGAACCGGGACAATCCCGGAGGCCTGCAACTCACCTGTGCCACCCTGGCGGCTTTTGCCAAATATCCCCGGGAGTCGTGTATCGGTAAGGGCCGGTTCGAAGGCGTGAGTGCCCGTAAACCCGGTTTTACCGCCGAGGACCAGAATAATTTCACAACCATTGCGGAAACGGTGGGACTGATCCGCCGCGATCCGGTGCTGGCCATCTGGCATCGCCATCCGCTCTCTTTCCTGGTGGAGGCGGCGGATGACATCTGCTATCGAGTGATCGATATCGAAGACGGTTTTCGGCTGGGGCACCTCAGCTTTCAGGAAGCGATGGATCTGTACCGGGCCATACTGGATGAGCAAAGTGTGTCCTTGTCCCGACTCAACGGCATCAGTGGCAACAAAGAGAAAATCGAGTTCCTGCGGGCCAAGGTCATCAGCCGCGCCATCAGTGAGATACTCAGCTGTTTTCTCGATTACGAATCGGCCATCCTCAGCGGTCGTTTCGACGAACCCCTGATGAGCCAGATACCCCACCGCGACGCCATGGACCAGTTGATTGAAGTGGCCCGGGACAAGATCTACATAGCCCCCGAGGTGATTGAAATTGAAACCGCCGGATTCCAGGTAATCAATGAACTGCTGGAACGATTCATTCCGATCATCGATGACGTGGCGGAGCATGGGGCGGGTGCCAGTCCCCGCAGTCAGATGATGATCCGACTGATACCGGAACAGTTCATCGGTCCGGGGGGGGGGCCGGCGGACGACGATTACACCCGCTTGCTGCGCCTCACCGATTTTGTCTCCGGCATGACCGATTCCTATGCGGTGTCGTTGTACAAGAAGGTCACGGGAATCTCGTTGCCGGGTGGATAGTCAAAGCCGGACTTCCCGACCTCGCATAACACCGATAGCCGAAGCCTGTTCCCAGTCCGGTGAGATGCCGGGTGCCGGAATGGTTTCGCACGGTTATACTACGGTAATATCCCTTGGGTTGCCGCCAATCCACAACTCACCAGGGAGGGGTATTGGATGTGCCTGGCGGCAACGTAGTCAGACAGGGGTAGAATCGAGCCCTGTAAATATCCGGTTCGAGGCCATTCCAGCGGATCAGGAAGGCCAGTGTGTCTTTATCGTGAGATAAAGTGTACCAAGCGCTGAACATCCCTGTATGAGTCTTAACCGGAAAATATTACTGATCACCATCAGTCTACTGGCGATATCCCTGCTGATCAGTTCGATGATCACCATCGCCAGTTTCAGGAAGCAGTACACAGATGCCCTGCTAACGGGCGCCTTTGGCATCGGCCAGAGTATCGAAACCCAGATCAACGAGCTGCTGTTCCAGGGCCAATCTCTGGATAACCTTGCGGAAATGGATCGCAAGTTGGGCGATGCGGTGAGAAAGAATCCCCACATTGCCTATGCCGCGATCATCGACAACCAGGGCAGAGCCCTCTACCACAGCCAGCAGAAACTCAAGGGGCGGTTGTTCGACGATCCGGTCAGTCAGCGAACTCTGGTGGAACGTAAGCCGATATCCCAGCTCTATGAGCGGCTCGACGGGCAGCGTTATTTCGACGTGGCTATACCACTGATCGAGGGGGATTCTCGCTATCTCGGGTTCATACGCCTGGGTTTTCGCGCCTCGGTGGTGAGTGACGCGGTCAATCAGGCGATTACCCGGATGCTCATCAATGTCACCCTGACTTTTGTGATTGTGGCCGTGCTGATCAATCTGATTCTGCACCGGTCAATCATCGAACCTCTGAAACGCCTGTCCAACTATGCCGGAGCCATTGCCAAGGGACGTTTCGAGCGGCTAGAACCCATCGGCAACTGGGACGAGATCGGACAGCTGGCCAATTCGCTGCAACAGATGGGGGCTACTCTGCAGACCCAGATCGAGGATCTGAAAAACGCAGGACAGGAACTGGAAGACCAGATCGCGATCCGAACCCGGGAACTCGCGGATGCCAACCGGGTACTGGAATCCAGCAACAAGGAGATCAAGGGTGCCCTGAAGCGCGAAAGATCCCTGACCGAAGCCTTGCGCCTGAGCGAGGAGCGGTTTCGCATGCTGTTCGAGAAGAACAAGGCGGTAATGCTGATCATCGACCCCAAAACCGGTCAGATCATCGAAGCGAACCGTTCCTCGGTCAACTACTACGGCTACCCGCGGTTCCGTCTGCTGGATATGACCATCAACGACATCAACACCCTCAAGCCGACCGAGGTGATCCGGGAAATGCGCCTCGCGGAACTCGAGGAACGCAACCATTTTCAGTTTCAGCACACCCTGGCGAATGGTGAGGTTCGGGACGTGGAGGTGCACTCCGGTCCCTTGGAGTGGGGCGGTCGGCAGGTGCTCTATTCGATCATTCACGACATTACCGATCGTAAGCGCGCCGAGGCTGAACTCGAACGCATCGCCCATTACGACTCCCTGACCGGATTGCCCAACCGGCTGCTCAAATCGGATCGCTTGCGCCAGGCGATCATTCAAGCCCGGCGCAGTAACACTCTGGTGGCGGTCTGTTATCTTGACCTGGATGGGTTCAAACCGATCAACGACCTGCACGGCCATGAGATCGGCGACCTGGTGCTGGTGGAAACCGCGCAACGCCTGATGGCAACGGTGCGGGCCGGGGATACGGTATCGCGAATCGGCGGTGATGAATTTGTGCTGATACTCACTGAACTTGACAGCCTGACCGCAATCGAGGTGATCCTTAAGCGAATTCTCAACAACACTGCGGTGCCGATCCAGGTACATGGCCATGAAGTCAGCGTTTCGGCGAGTATCGGCTTTACCGTATTTCCCTCGGATGACGTGGATGCGGATCTGCTGATGCGGCATGCGGATCAGGCCATGTATGTGGCCAAGGAGATTGGCAAGAACTGCTACCATCTGTTCGATCCGGAACAGGATCGTCAGGTCAAGGCGCACCGGGAGAGTTATCTGCGTCTGGTCCAGGCTTTGGCGGATGAAGAGTTCATCCTCTACTACCAGCCGAAGGTGAACATGTACACGGGCCGGGTGATCGGTGCCGAAGCACTGATCCGCTGGCAGCATCCGGAAGAGGGGGTGCTGCTGCCGGGGGATTTTCTACACAACCTCAGCGAAACCGAACTGGAAATCGACCTGGGGGTGTGGGTGATCCGCCATGCATTGGCGCAACTGGATGAATGGCGTGCGGATGGGCATAAATTCTCCTTGAGCATCAATATCAGTCCGCACCACCTGCAGCACCCGGAATTTCTCGATCAGATCAAGCAGGCACTCGCGGACTACCCGGAGGTGAGTCCGCGGAATCTGGAACTGGAGATTCTGGAAACCTCCTCCATCGAGGATCTCAGCCGCACTGTGAAGACCTTGGCGGAGTGTCAGAACCTGGGTATTCAGGTGGTGTTGGATGACTTCGGGACCGGTTATTCCTCCCTGACCTATTTTCATCGCCTGCCGGTGGACATACTGAAGATCGATCAGAGTTTTGTCAGTGATATGCTGGAGGATCCCCAGGATCTCGCCATCGTGGATAGTGTGCTACCGCTGCCAGCCAGGGAAAGCGAAGCGAAGGCTGGTAGTCCCCGGTAGTCGCGAGGCGATACTGGAAACCCGACGAGCCGTAGGCGCC
>JBEVVH010000096.1:0-12875 GCA_040507245.1 Candidatus Thiodiazotropha sp. | reverse complement strand
GGAAACAAGCGAGTCTTCGATCTCATGAAAGATTTTGGGACATCCAAGTCCACCAAAATCGATTCGATCTTTGACAGCCTATTAGTGCCCCGGCCGTCCCGGTCACTGACACTACGCGATGACTTCGCAAGCTCGTCACCGCTCCGTTGTCAGCTCCCGAATGACTGGACGTCGCGTTCGGATGCGATCTTTGGATCCCCTTTGGCGCCTACGGCACGTCGGGTTTCCAGTATCGCCTCGCGACTACCGGGGACTACCAGCCTTCGCTTCGCTTTCCCTGGCTGGCAGCGAGGGAAATTCGCAGGAGGAGATGCCATTTATCGTGCTCACCGCGAGTATCAGCGAAGAGACCCGGATGACCTGCAAGGCACTCGATGCGCACTATCTGAACAAGCCCCTGTATGGACACTCTCTGTTGGCCAAGATCGAGGAGATCACGACTTGAGACATGCTTCTTGCATGTAGATGAAGTGTCCTCGGTTCCATACCGCTCCATCGCCCGGGTTCGTCGATTGCGAATCTGTCGAGTATAATCCCGCGCCAATCAATAACGAGTGTCTACAACCATGCCGAGCCAACCGAGTAAAGACCTGGAAACCTTCGACAATCCCCGCCCGGAACGGGACTACACGATCCGCATCTCGATTCCCGAATTCACCTGCCTGTGCCCCAAGACCGGGCAACCTGATTTCGCGGAGATGACCCTGGAGTACGTACCGGACCGCCTTTGCGTGGAACTGAAGGCATTGAAGATGTACATCTGGTCCTTCCGCGACCAGGGCGCCTTTCACGAAGCGGTGACCAACGAAATCCTCGGCGACCTGGTGCGCGCCACCGAACCCCGCTTCATGCGTCTGAGCGCCGAGTTCAATGTGCGTGGCGGTATCTACACCACTGTGGTGACGGAGCACCGCTCCGAGGGTTGGGTGCCCCCCATACCGGTCAGCCTGCCCTGAACCATCCGCACCCGGGGATTCGATGAGCCTGTTCGTCGGCATCGACCTGGGTACCTCCGGCTGCCGGGGAATCGCGATCAATGACCAGGGCGTAGTCCTGGGGATGTCGGTGCGCTCACTGCCAGCACCCGTCTCGAAGCAGCCCGGTCAGCATGAACAGGATCCCCTCCTGTGGTGGGACGTTGTGTGCCAGGTACTGAGTGAACTGACCCGGCAGGTGATTCCCGGGGAGGTTGCTGCAGTGGCGGTGGACGGCACCTCGTCAACCCTGCTGCTCGCGGACAGGAACGGTAAACCGCTGACCCCCGGGTTGATGTATAACGACACCCGATCCCGTGATGAACTCGCCCTCCTGAAACGCATCGCCCCCCCAGACAGCCCGGCGGTATTGAGCGCCGCTTCCAGCCTGGCGAAACTGCTCCACCTGCGGCGCATTCACCCGCATCCGGAGAGTCTTGCGCTTCATCAGGCGGACTGGATCGTCGGCCGGCTGACCGGAGACTATCCCCTCAGCGATGAGAACAACGTCCTGAAACTGGGCTATGACCCCCTCAACCGCCGCTGGCCCGAATGGATCGAGGCGCTCGATATTCCCGCCGCCTGTCTGCCCCGGGTGGTACCCTGCGGAACACCCCTGGGAAGCCTCAATAGCGAGGCGGCTGCGGCGACCGGCCTGCCCTCCGGGATTCCGGTGATTGCCGGTACCACCGACAGCATCGCAGCCTTCATCGCCAGTGGTGCAAGGCAGATCGGTGATGCGGTTACCTCCCTTGGCAGCACCCTGGTCCTCAAGGTCCTCACCGACTGGCCGATCAACGATGCCCGCTATGGAATCTACAGCCACCGGCTGGGTGATCTGTGGCTGGCCGGAGGCGCTTCCAACAGCGGCGGCGCGGTTTTGCGCCAGCATTTCAGCGACACACAGATGCAGGCGATGACCCGCTCATTGAGACCGCAACAGCGGACCGGGCTGAATTACTACCCCCTGCCGGCCGCGGGAGAACGTTTCCCGGTCAATGATCCGGAGAAAGCCCCCAGACTCACCCCCCGCCCAGACGATTCGGTGGTGTTTTTTCAGGCCATGCTGGAAGGCATCGCGGAGATCGAATGCCGGGGTTACAGGCTGCTGCACGAATTGGGGGCGCCCTACCCAACACGGGTCCTGTCGATGGGCGGAGGCGCGCGCAATCCGGGCTGGAGTGAGATGCGTCAACAAAGATTGCAGGTTCCGGTGGAAGTGGCGCAGCATCAGGAGGCTGCCTATGGCGCGGCCCTGCTGGCTCGCCAGGGCGCCGGTACGCCTGTCTGACGGCCTTCGGCCCGGCAGTGCATCAGTCACCTAGTAACTGCTTGACCGCCGCCGCACCCAGAGGGGGTACTTCACGGATCTCGATGAGACGCGGCAGACGCGGCTCACAGACCCGTTTGCGACGCCAGAATCCCGGCACCTGCATCGACTGGTTCAGCGCCTGCACCCGTCGATCTCCCCGATAGCATTCGGCCAACCGCTGCTGGACCTCTGAAAAGCGCTTCAGGGGCATCGCAGCCACCCGCCAGTAGTAGTGGAAATGCCCTGGCGAGGTGTTCACTACGAGATGCGGCGGCCATTTCAGTACCTGTCGCTCCATTCCCCGGTCATCGTCGACAAACACCGCCCGGACCCGGGTGATGTCCCGGATCTCCCGGCCGGTCCCGTTGGTCTGATTGATGGTCACAGTAATGACAGCCCCGGCCTGGTTGAGCCATACCAGGTCATCCCAGCACTCGGCCAGGGTGCCGTGCAGCGCCTTTTCCAGGGGGTCCTGGGAACCGCTGCGGGTATACCCGGAATCCGAGAAGGTTCGAAACGAGAACCGATCATCGTCGGGATCGAGGGCCTGTAAGAATCTCTCGGCCTCGGTCCTGTCCGGGATCAGCCTCCCGCCCTGTTCCTGCAACCAGAGAGCGACATGGGTGACATAGGGATCCCGAACAAAACGCCCGCTCATGCGGCAGGGGCAAAGGCATAGGCACCGTAACCGACTACCTGGTCCCGGCTGCCGGCGGTATCCCCGGAATTTCGCAGGTCGACCAGTTCCCCCCCAAGCCCATGGCGTTGCGCCAGCAACAGCAAGCCCTGAACCGGGATCCGCCCGCAGGCGTCCTCGTAGTCCAGACTTTCCGGATGCAGTGTAACTATGGCTTCACTGGTGCGACGGTCCATCCGCTGGGCGGTGGCGTAGTCATGATAGTGGCTGAGATCGGAACTGATGACGATCAGGGTTTCCGATCCGCCCCACAGCCGTTCCAGCACCTCGGCCACTTCCTCTCCGCTGGCCTGCCCCACTACGATGGGTACCAGGCTGAACTCACCGAGCACCGTCTGCAGGAACGGCAGTTGCACCTCCAGGGCGTGCTCCTGGGCATGCGCCTGCTCCAGATGGACGATCTGGGGTAATGAATCCAGCATCCGAATGGCGGCGTGATCCACTGGGATGTCACCCAGGGGAGTGCGGAACAGGTCCGCGTCGCTCACCGCCAGCCCGTAAAAAGGCACCCGATGAGCCGGGCCCAGCAGGACCACCCGCCGCACCTGTCCGGCCAGGGGTTTGAGCCGGGCATACACCCTGGCCGCCACCGGCGCGGAATAGATGTAGCCCGCATGGGGCGCGATCACCGCCTTGGGGACGGCACCGGGGGGAATCTCAGTGCCCAGGTATTCGCTCAGCATGGCCTGCAACTGACGCGGGTCGCCCGGGTAGAACAGGTCGGAGACCGCGGGTTGTCGGATGGTCGTCATGGTAAACTCCTCTAGCAGGCTGCTAACTCCATTGGTTGGTGTGATCAGACCGAGGCGAGTCTCACCGGTTTGCGGCGACTGCCCCAGGTTCCTGGTTGCGCCTCGAACACCCCGGGCAGCGGTGCGCCGCAATGTCTGCAGCACCCCTGGGAATCGAGGCCCCAGTGTCCCAGCTCATACCAGTCCCGCTGGATCAGAAGCTCACCGCAGGCGGGACACCAGGTGCTGGAGGCCTGCTTGTCGTGGACATTGCCGACATAAACATAACGTATCCCCTGCTCGATGGCGATGCGCCTCGCCCGGCTCAGGGTGGCGTGCGGCGTGGGTGGCAGATCGCGCATCTTCCAGTCTGGATGGAAGGCACTGAAATGCAACGGCACGTCAGGACCCAGGTTCTCAACCACCCATTGGCACAGCGCCTCGATCTCCGCATCCGACGCTGCCAGCCAGGGAAAGCGAAGCGAAGGCGGGTAGTCCCCGGTAGTCGCGAGGCGATACTGGAAACCCGACGAGCCGTAGGCGCCAAAGGGGATCCAAAGATCGCATCCGAACGCGACGTCCAGTCATTCGGGAGCTGACAACGGAGCGGTGACGAGCTTGCGAAGTCATCGCGTAGTGTCAGTGACCGGGACGGCCGGGGCACTAATAGGCTGTCAAAGATCGAATCGATTTTGGTGGACTTGGATGTCCCAAAATCTTTCATGAGATCGAAGACTCGCTTGATCATTCTCACCTGGGATCAGCAGGGTGGTGATTTCAAACCACACCGAGGTCTCCGATTTGAGGTAACGCAGGGTATCCAGAACCGGCTCAAGATGCGCACCGGTGAGCTTGTGGTAGAAATTCTCGTTGAATGATTTCAGGTCCACATTGGCCGCGTGCATGTAACGGTAAAACTCCTCCCTGGGTGTTTCACAGACATAGCCGGCGGTGACCGCCACCGACTTGATACCGTAATCCTCACAGGCCTGGGCCACATCGATGGCATACTCATGGAAGATCACCGGATCGTTATAGGTGTAGGCCACGCTGCGGCACCCGAGCCGGCGGGCGGTTTCGGCGATGGTCTGAGGATCGGCGCTGTCCGCCAGGGTCTGCATCTCGCGGGATTTGCTGATGTCCCAGTTCTGACAGAATTTACACGCCAGGTTGCAGCCGGCGGTACCGAACGACAACACCGGTGTTCCGGGCAGAAAGTGGTTGAGCGGCTTCTTCTCGATGGGGTCGATGCAGAATCCGCTGAAGCGCCCGTAGGTAGTGAGCACCACCGCGCCATGGTGATTCATGCGCACGTAGCAGAATCCCCGTTTGCCCTCCTTGATGTGGCAATAGCGGGGACATAGATCGCACTGCACCCGGTCATCGGCAAGCGCATGCCAGTAGTGTGTGGGAAAATAGGTTTCCATGAGCATCACCCATTCGATCGCTGGCCTCTAACTCTATTTTAGGCCTCCTGCAAGCGATTCGACAGATCGCAAAATGGGTCTTGACCGACCTGTTGATACCCTTCCCTCTCCCGCAGAGGTATGGGGTATGATGGCTGCGAATGGACCACTCAATGCATCATGAACACCCCCGCGACTGCCCACGGCGATAGCCAGGAATCCCTCGCCGGCCTGGCCCTGCGCCTTCGCAATGAGGCGAACCTGCGGAATCACCGTCACATGATCTGCCTGTGTGGCACCGAGTCCTGGTGTATCGAGGCTACGGATCAAATTGTTCTCGCTCTGGGAGATGCAAACACCCTGTGGATCGGCACCCGAGGCGATCTTACCTGCCCCACACTGGATAATTCCCGGGCATTGACCCGCCGCCCATTCCGGTTTCGATCCCGATGCCTTCGGTGCGCTCAGTGGCACTCTGCAGGGTGGCGGCCTGTTGCTCCTGTTGACTCCGCCCCTGACGGAATGGGCGAACTTTGAGGAAAATGGCTAACTTACGTCTTTACCGGAGGGACTCTGCCAGAACATTCTTAAGCAACTCTTAAACGACTCGATTGATTCCATAAAATCAAATAAATACAAGGCCTTGAATTATCATTCTAAGATGAATTATACATACTTGAAGGCGACGACCATCACTCGACCGGGATGATTTCAACGGGCACGCCTTTTTTGTGTTGCCTGGGCCACACCGCATAGCGTCCCGGAGCGAGATTCCGTCCAGACTGGCGATTGATCATGCGTACGGCCTGCGCGCTGAGATTCAGAATCGGCAGACGGCGTCGACTCCCCTGCACCACGTATCCCCCTGTCTCCCGCAGGCGCTCCGCAATCCATGCGGGGGACTTGCCGTTGATCAGGCTGAACTGAGCATAGTCCCAAAGCAGCCATTCACCGAGTACAGAGTGCTCCGCGAGGAACGGCAGAAGGAAATCTCCCAGATGTTCGAACAACCGGTCGGGCTGGAGATTGTCCCGCACCAGGCCGAGCCCCCTGTGCGCCAACAAGGCGTCAAAGCAGGCACACAGACGGTTGTCGAAGACCTGCTCGACGAGTCCCGCCAAGGTGTTTCTCAGGTACCCGCTGTTGAAAAGCCGCTCCAACAGCTCCGCATATCGCTTGAAGCGGACCAGTTCGGCAAATGTCAGCTCCGGGTGAGAGAATATTTCATAGGGCGGTTGCGGATCCCAGCGGTAACCCAGGTGCTTTGCCTGCTGGTGCAGCGGGGTTCCGGGAAGCAGTTTCAGGGTGCCCAGTTGCAGATGATCGGGATGCAGAAGAAAGGTACGATCCAGGGAATCAGCGCACTGTTGCGCACCCTCGCCGGGTAACCCGACGATCAGGTCCAGATGTACCGGATGGCGGCGCTGATCCACCAGCTCCCGGATATTGTCGAGTGCCTTGTCCACGTCCATGCGCCGTTCGATGCGCATCAGCACCTGATCGTCCAGGGACTGCAGGCCGATCTCAAACTGAAATTTGCCGGGTTTGCATCCACGGAAGATCGTCATGGCCTCCGCGGAGATTCGGTCGGGGTTGAGTTCCAGGTGGAATCTCAGATCATCCGGGGTATCCGCAAACCGCTGCAGCAGTTCGGTGGTGCGCTGTTTTCCCAGGTGAAAACTCCGATCCAGCAGTTTCACCGTCTTGTTCCTCTGTGACTTCAGCAACTCCAGGTCGGCAAGCACCCGCTCGACGGGAAATACACGCAAAGTCTCGGTGGCGCTGCTGCAGAAGCTGCAACGGTAGGGGCAGCCCCGGGAGGTTTCCCAGTAGACCAGGGATTTCGCCTCGCCCGTGATCCCCTGTTCAGCCAGGGTCGGGATATTTTCCACAGGCACTGCTTGAACCGGGTTGCTGACCACCCGGTCTTCGTGGCGATAATGCAACCCGGAAACCGTGCTCCAGTCATCCCTGTCCTCAAACAACCTGTCCATCAACTCGGTCAGGGCCGCTTCACCCTCCCCGGCAATCACGTAGTCCACGTCAGGTGCCTGGTTGAGCAATTCCTCGCCTCGTGGCCCGGCCTCCGGCCCTCCCATCAGGATCCGGCATTCGGGCAGCAGCTGCTTTAACACCCGTGACAGGTGCAGGCTGTCTTCCACATTCCACAGGTAGGTGGAAAAACCGATCAACGCAGGATCGAATTCAACCAGGGATTCGGTCAGCACCTGATGATTCGTGTTGACCAGGGTTTCGAACAGTTCCATCTCGTGCACGCCACCCCAGCGACGTGCATACGCAGCCAGGGAACGCAGTGCCAGGGAACTGTGGCTGTAACCGGCATGCAAGGCCACCAGCGCGACCCGCCGATTGGTTTCTGTCATCAGTGATATCCGTTCCGGGAAGGATCAGGTTCGACGCAGGACCGCCCCGGATGAAAGCCGAAGATCGTCTGCTCCAGAGCTCCGAGTATCGCACATATCCAACCTGTTCAGACATACGGGGGATCGTTGAGGATGTCCGTTTCACCAACACACAAGACCATCCGCCACAGCGGAATGCCGCCTCAGCATGATACCTGCCGTACCTTTCAGGAACCCGCTTCCGACCCTGCCCAACGCACTCTCGCGGTGCAGCCACTTACCCCGGACCAATACTGGTATTTATCCCCAAATCCCTCGATTTCAATGGCATGGCACGCTATCATTGCCGCGTTTTCACCCTGTCTGCGATTAACACTCGTTTCTGCCTTGCGAGATATCCCGCATCCGCTCTCAAGGCAGGATCCCGACAAGGATCTGTAAATAGACGAGACTGTTGTTACCTGGCTAATGGAGCACATGCGTTTCCAGGACGACTCTTCGGGTGAAACCAACAGACTTACAACCCTAAATATCCTCTCTAAGCAGGAAGGAATCAGAGCATGATCGATCTCGGAAATGTGCACATTGGTGTACTCGGCCTGGGTTACGTTGGCCTGCCCCTGGCTGTCGAATTCGGCAAGAAATTCCCGACCATCGGTCTGGATATCAACGCAGCACGGGTGGAAGAGCTGAAATCGGGAAAGGACAGTTCCCTCGAAGTCGATCCCGCGGAGTTGGTAGAGGTGCCGCACCTCAGCTACACCAGCAACCTGGAGGATTTGAAACCCTGCAACGTATACATCGTGACGGTTCCGACCCCGATCAACGAACACAAACAGCCGTACCTTTCACCCCTGGTCGGCGCCAGCCACTCCCTTGGCAAGGTGCTCAAACAGGGTGACATCGCCATTTTCGAGTCTACGGTCTATCCCGGCGCCACCGAAGAGGTCTGCGTACCGATCATGGAGGCGGACTCCGGGTTGAAGTTCAACCAGGACTTCTTCGTCGGCTACAGCCCTGAGCGGATCAATCCGGGCGATAAGGAACATCGTCTGCCGACCATCAAGAAGGTCACCTCAGGATCCACCCCGGAGATTGCCGATTTCGTCGATGCGCTGTATCGCAGCATCATCACCGCCGGCACCCACAAGGCGAACAGCATCAAGGTGGCCGAGGCCGCAAAGGTGATCGAGAATACCCAGCGTGACGTGAACATCGCCTTGATCAACGAACTGGCCCTGATCTTCAACCGTCTCGGCATCGATACCCTGGAAGTACTCGAGGCCGCCGGCAGCAAGTGGAATTTCCTCCCCTTCCGCCCAGGCCTGGTAGGCGGTCACTGCATCGGCGTCGACCCCTACTACCTGACCCACAAGGCTCAGTCCATCGGTTACCAGCCGGAAATCATTCTCGCCGGACGCCGGCTGAATGACGGCATGGGCGCCTATGTGGTGCACACGGTCATGAAGATGATGATGAAGCGCGGGACCGCGAGTCGTAACAACAAGATTCTGGTGCTCGGCCTGACCTTCAAGGAGAACTGCCCCGATCTGCGAAATACCCGGGTGGTGGACATCGTCAAGGAATTCGAAGACTACGGTGCCCAGGTGGACGTCTATGATCCCTGGGTCAACCCGGATGAGGCGGAACACGAATATGGCCTTCGCCCGATCGGCGCACTACAGGATGGCGCCTATGATGCGGTCATCATCGCTGTGGCTCACCGGGAGTTCGTCGCCATGGGCAGTGAAAAGATCCGCGCCCTGTGCAAACCCGACGGGGTACTCTACGACGTCAAACACATCCTCCCATCCAAGGATGTCGATGCAAGACTATGACGGCTTACGACACGCTCAAACAGACCCTGACGAACAACCCCGGAACCTGGCTGGTCACAGGGGTTGCCGGATTCATCGGTTCCAATCTGCTGGAGACCCTGCTGACCCTCAATCAGAAGGTAGTGGGTCTGGACAATTTCTCCACCGGCCATGCCTATAACTTTGATAAGGTCCGTGCTGCGGTGAGTGCCGAGCAATGGCAGGGTTTTCGTTTCATCGAAGGCGATATCCGCAACCTCGACATCTGCCGTGAGGCCTGCGAGGGCGTGGATTACGTGCTGCATCAGGCGGCGCTCGGTTCGGTGCCCCGCTCCCTGGCCGATCCGATCACCACCAATGAGAACAACATCAGCGGTTATCTCAATATGCTGGTGGCGTCGCGGGACGCCCAGGTCAAGCGCTTCGTCTATGCCGCTTCGAGTTCCACCTACGGTGACCATCCCGGGCTGCCCAAGGTGGAGGACGCGATCGGCAACCCGCTCTCTCCCTACGCGGTCACCAAACTGGTCAATGAACACTATGCCCAGGTATTCGCCCGCTGCTACGACTTCCGAACCATCGGCTTGAGGTATTTCAATATCTTCGGACGCCGCCAGGATCCCAACGGGGCCTATGCGGCGGTGATTCCCAAGTGGGTCGCCTCGATGATCGACAAGGAGGATGTGTTCATCAACGGGGACGGCGAGACCAGTCGTGACTTCTGCTATATCGACAACGCGGTACAGGCCAACCTGCTCGCCGCCACCTGCGAAAACCCGGAGGCGACCAACCAGGTCTACAACGTGGCGGTGGGTGACCGGACCAGCCTGAACCAGTTGTTCACCAAGATCCGCGACATCCTGGCAGAGGATTTCCCCTACCTTGCGGAGATCGCCCCGGTATATCGGGATTTCCGCCCGGGTGATGTGCGACACTCCCTGGCCAATACCGAGAAAGCGCAGCGACTGCTGGGCTATCATCCGACACACAACATCGACCAGGGGCTGGCCGAAGCCATGTCCTGGTATGTCAACGACCTGACAGGCTCCGAAGCCAAGGCTTAACCACACTCAATCATTTGCCCGGATCAGCAGGATCCGGCGCAATCTGCTGGAAGGAAGATCATGCGAGTACTCATTACCGGCGGAGCCGGCTTCATCGGCTCCGCGCTGGCACTTCGGCTCCTGGATCGCGGCGATGAAGTCATCAGCATCGACTGCCTCAACGACTATTACGACGTGAATCTGAAGAAGGCACGGCTCGAGCGAACCCTGGCCTACCCGAACTTCACCGACCTGCGTATGGCCCTCGAGGACCGCCAGGGCATCGCCGATGTCTTCAGCGAATACAAGCCCCAGCGGGTGGTCAATCTTGCGGCGCAGGCCGGGGTGCGCTACTCGATTGAGAATCCCCTTGCCTATGTGGATTCCAACCTGATGGGCTTTGGGCATATCCTGGAGGGTTGCCGGCACAACGGGGTGGAACATCTGGTCTACGCCTCGAGCAGTTCCGTGTACGGCGCCAACACCTCCATGCCCTTCTCCGTTCACGACAACGTGGATCACCCGGTAAGTCTCTACGCCGCCACCAAAAAGGCCAACGAACTGATGGCCCATACCTACAGCCATCTCTACCGTCTGCCCACCACCGGGCTGCGCTTTTTCACGGTCTATGGTCCCTGGAGCCGGCCCGACATGGCGATGCTGAAATTCGCCCACAAGATCATGCAGGGCGAACCCATCGACGTATTCAACTACGGCAAGCATCGCCGTGACTTCACGTACATCGACGATATTGTGGAAGGGGTGATCCGAGTGCTCGATCGTATCCCGGAACCCAATCCGAAGTGGGATTCCGATCATCCGGACTCCGCCACCAGTACCGCACCCTATCGACTCTACAACATCGGCAACCATCAACCGACGGAACTGATGCGCTATATCGAGCTGCTGGAGCAGAGTCTGGGGAAAAAGGCGGAACTCAACATGCTGCCCCTACAGGACGGCGATGTCGTCGCCACCTATGCGGACGTGGAGGACCTGATCGCCGATACCGGTTACAAACCCGATACCCGACTGGAAGACGGCGTGGCGCGCTTTGCGGAGTGGTTCCTGGACTACTACAATTACAATTGAGGTTCGTTGCGGGATTTGCGAGGGAGAGAAAAAAACAGGCGGGGGTGCGGTCCTGGAGGCATTTGGATCCTGGCACCCCCGCCAGACTAGCGCTATACACGGAAACGACCAACCGTGAGCGTGGAGAAAGCGTAAAGATTCCGCTCGCACCTGGCATTGACCTGAATCAATAAACCACGACAAAGACTGGGTTATTGCATAACCTGTGAGGCAGATCTCAATTCACGACTGACAGGACAGGCACTTGCCCGCCCATCACCCACGTCTCCGGGTAGGACAGTCCGACAGCTTCAGGAACCAATTTCGACACCGCCGAACAATTCGAACAGCTTGGGCAGAAATTTTCGGAACTCCAAGGTCATCAGATTGAACTGACTGTCAAAGGCATCCATCTCACCGCTCACCTGGTGATCCGCCGCCTGTTCCTGAATCAGATCGAGAAATCGCAACCGCTTCACCGACAGATCGGCGTCGAGCAGGCAGGATAGGTGTTCATCCCACTCCACCGAGAGCTTGACCACGTCCTTGCCCGCCTCCAGGTGTGCCAGCATCTCATCCGCGCTGAGATCCTGACCCTTGCAGCGCAACACGCTCGACTCGTCCGAGCGGTCCTTGAGTTCGCAGCTGTCAAGCAGGGTGAACCCCGGGTGCTGGCCCGGGCTCTTCAACCACTCGGTCATCACATGGGCCGGTGAGACTCGGCTCTCCCAGGGATTGACGGGCAGACTGCCGAGGGTTTCCCGCAGCAGGCTGATCAGGCTTTCCGCCTTGTTGGCACTGGCGGCATCCACCAGGATCCAGCCCTGTTGCTTGTCGATCATCGCGTATTGGCGGGTATGGCGGCTGAAAGCCTGGGGCAGCAGCTGTTGATAGGTGTCCTCGCGCAGTTCGGTGCGCTCCTTGCGGCCTACCTTGCGGCCCTCCTCCTGCTCGATCTGGGCGAGCTTTTCATCCACCAGTTCATTCACCACCGCAGAGGGCAACAGTTTGTCCTCCTGACGGGCGCAGATCAGCTGACAGCCACCGATCTCATGCACCAGGATCTCGGCCTGACGACCCAGGGGAGTGTCCCAGCCCAGGCTGGTCACATCGTGGCTGCCGCAGGGTTGAAACCGCTTACCTTCCAGGCGTTCCGTCAGCGCCTCCTGGGTCAGATTGAACGGCTGCTGCAACAGATAGATCCTGAGATTCTTAAACCACATGACTGAACATTCCCGGGTACACAAATGAGGGCGGATTATCGCGAACCTGGCAGGACTACGCCAGTGGATTTCCGATTTGTTTGGATTGCTGTAACCGGAATCACGGCAAGGCGATAGTAATTTTGAATTTTTAGTTTTGAATTTTGAATTCAAGCGAGTCTTCGATCTCATGAAAGATTTTGGGACATCCAAGTCCACCAAAATCGATTCGATCTTTGACAGCCTATTAGTGCCCCGG
>JBEVVH010000095.1:0-13136 GCA_040507245.1 Candidatus Thiodiazotropha sp. | reverse complement strand
GGCGCCTACGGCTCGTCGGGTTTCCAGTATCGCCTCGCGACTACCGGGGACTACCAGCCTTCGCTTCGCTTTCCCTGGCTGGCAGCGAGTGTCGAGGGCTTGTTCCGACTCGAGTACGCCGTTTCCGTGGTACAGCTGTGAAAGCGGTTCGTCATCTTTCAGGTAGGACGGTATGCGCGAATTCGCCTTGAGAATCTGCGGGTTCTGCTGTACGAGCATCTGTTGAGCGATACGGTTGGCCGTTGCATAGTCCGGCAAGGTGATGCACAGGAAGGTCTGGCCGTAGATCGCCTCGTCTTCAGGCAGATTGGCGACTCCCTGTCCTGGAAATCTGGGGGTCGAGTGAAGCAGAAAAAGACCGGAGTCTGTGGTTTTGTCAAAAGCCAGGATGCCTTTGCAGTGGCCTTTCTCGGAGCTGTTTTTCTCCTGGTCGACATGTTCGTCGTTGTAGACCAGATAACCGGTTGTGTCGGGTGAATCGAAGATTTTGCTCAGGGTATGATTCAGGGCCAGGTCATCCTGGTCCAGACCAATCGGGGACAGCGCCAGCACCTTTGTTACAGGATCGTAATAAAAGAAATCGAATCCCTGGTTATTGTGTCTGCCTGTACGATCAGGGGTTTTGTAGATGAACCACCAGTCGGTGGCGTTTCCCTGTTGATTTTTTGGTTCGATCACGAGGCGGGGGTCTCCCTGTCGTCACATCCCGGTCCGCCATCCTATCAGATCAACGGGGAGTCTGGAAAAGTTGCCATTATTCAGCTACAAAAGCGGGATAAAGTATATGGGTGACGTGTCGATATGATTCTTAACCGCACCTCGACTAAACCTTATTGCGTATGTGGTATTTATTTTTTGTGACTTCAAGGACCGGCAACCAGCAGTCCTTGATAGGGTGTTGTCCTGTTGCCTCTATGCTCAGTGGTGGTTGAACCAGGCATGTTTCGCTATTTTGGCTACGGTTCCAATATGAATATCGTCTCGCTGAAGGCAAAAGGCGTGGTTCCGCTGGCTGCTCATCGGGCTGTCCTGCATGGATGGCGTCTGCGTTTCAATGTGCAGCATTTCTTCCGGCACGAAGGTGGCGTGGGGAACATTGAAGCCTCTGACTTACCGGGTGACCATGTGCAGGGTGTCGTGTATGAATGTCCCGATGACGTGCTGGCGTCCCTGGACGCCATGGAGGCCTGTGGCCATGGTTATCAGCGCATCATCATTGCCGTTGATGCACAGGGAACACAGGTTGATGCGTTTACCTATGTCGGCATGCCGGAGTTCATAGACAACCAATGCCGGCCGAGTCGCCGTTATCTCAACATTCTCGTCGAGGGTGCGAGGCAGGCTGGACTCGATTCGAAATATGTACACGCATTGATGTCTCATCCAGTGCACCGCTCAGATGCGCATCCGCCATTCCATGCGCCCCAGGGTGACTATCCTGTGTTTGACGCCCGGTCTTTGGCGCAACATCCGCGGTACACTGCGCTCTATGGTGCGGTTTTCGATATGTCGCAGGCTCGCCCCCTGCATGACTATCTGCAGGGCTTCTTCGGTGGGCGGGACATGACCCTGTTTCATCTCAAGCGGTTGGATACCAGCAACGGCGAAGAATCCATGGATGATATCAGGCAGGGACGTCTTACTCAGGCCCAACTCGACTATCTCAACGGCTACCTCAATGAGTATGCCAGGGAGTATCGCTACGTGGGCGGCTACAATTACAACGATAACCACTCAGAGGAGTAATGCGATGGATCAGTTTCCCCCAGCCCTTTCCCATGGCAGGCTGAAAGAGGTTTTTTCGGACGTGTTTTTCATCAGCGGAGCGATGGAAACGGTACTGCAGGAGATGGACTGGAAGTTCAGCCGTAACATGACCGTGGTACGTGACGGTGACCGCCTGATCATCATTAACAGTGTTCGCCTGGATGATGCCGGTCTGGAGGAACTTGAGCGGCTGGGTCAGGTCACCGATGTGGTACGGTTGGGTTCACTTCATGGTCGTGACGATCCCTTTTATGTGGATCGTTATCAGGCGGAGTACTGGGTCATGCCTGGTATGGAGCATGAAACCGGCCTGCAGGCCACCCGCACGCTGACAATTAACGATCCACTGCCGATTTCCGATGCCTCTCTGTTCGAGTTCCACACCACCCGGATTCCAGAGGGTATTCTGCGCCTGGATCGAGACGGCGGTATTCTGATTGCCTGTGATGCCCTGCAGAACTGGCGGGCTCCGGATGAATTTTTTTCCGACAGTTCGCGGGAACTGATGCTGCAGATGGAATTCTTCACCCCGGCCAACCTGGGCCCTGTGTGGGTGCAACGTGCTGCACCGGCGGGCGATGATTTTGCCCGGCTCAAAGAAGTTCCGTTCAAACACGCCCTGTGTGGCCACGGAGATCCCCTGCGCGACACCGCACACGAGGATTTCAGCGCCACTTTCAGTAAGATGTTCGGTGTCTGAAAGGCACGCCGAGTGACGGAAACAATCCGGTGACTGAGCTCAATCTGCCCGGCTTCGAGATTGGCGAGGCCCTGTACCGAACCGCAGGGCGTCAGGTTTTCCGCGCTCTGCGGTTAGCTGATGGGGCGGAATTGGCCGTGGAAACACTCGATGCCGAGTACCCGGATCGCCAACAGGTGGCAGGCATGCGGCGCGAGTGGCATATCGCCCAGCGTCTGACGGAAGTCGAGGGTGTGAGACAGGTGTACGACCTGTTGCCCCATGGCAGTGGTAATCTGGCCCTGGTGGGTGAACTCTTCGAGGATACCCTGGATGCGCATCTGACCCGTGCAGGGGGCGAAGGTTTACCGCTGGCGGAGGCGCTTGAGATCGCTTTACAGCTTGCCCGTGCCCTGGGGGGTATTCATGCCCGGGATATCGTGCATAAGGCGCTAACCCCTCGACATGTGCTTTTCAAGCGTCACGAGGGTGTGATTGGGCTGGCCGGCTTCAACATCGCGTCCGAACTGGATCAGGAGCGCCAGGCCGTACAGATGTCGCGACACCTGGAAGGCCCGCTGCCTTACATTTCGCCGGAGCAGACCGGCCGCATGAATCGTGATTTGGATTACCGTTCCGATTACTATTCCCTGGGTGTGCTGCTGTTTGAATTGTTGACCGGGACACGCCCCTTCCAGGCCAATGATCTGCTCGAGTGGGTGTATGGCCACATCAGCTGTCTGCCGCCCGAACCCCACGTGATCGCCCCGACCGTACCCGAGGCGGTCTCTGCCATCGTGCTGAAGTTGCTGTCAAAAAATCCCGAGTCCCGCTATCAGAGCACCGAGGGATTGGTCCATGACCTGATTCATTGCGCCGATCGTTTAGCCGCGGGTCGTGTCATCGAACCTTTCACATTGGGTGAAAAGGATGTTCTGCAAAAATTCCTCGTGCCTCAGAACCTGTATGGTCGTGAACGGGAGTTGCAGGAGTTGCTGGGACTCTTCGAAGTGGTGGCGACCACGGGGGAAACCCGGTTTTGCCTGGTTCACGGTTATTCCGGTGTCGGCAAGTCAGCACTGGTCAATGAAATCGATCGTCCCCTGGTGCGCAAGCGCGGGTTCCTGGTACAGGGCAAGTTCGAGCAGTATCAACACAGCGAGGCGTATACGGCGCTTGCCACGGCATTTCGCGGACTGGTACAGCAGGTGCTGGCGGAGGTGGATTCGCGGTTGCTGCACTGGCGTCACAAACTACTGGACGCCCTGGTACCCAATGCCATTCTGGTGATGAATCTGGTCCCCGAACTGGAATTGATCATTGGACCACAACCCGCCGTTGCGGAACTTCCACCGGCAGAAGCGCGTAATCGTCTGCATATCGTGCTGGTGAATTTCCTGCGGGTGTTCACCGGGGAAGGACATCCGGTGGTACTGTTTCTCGATGATCTGCAGTGGAGTGATGCTCCGACTCTTGATCTGTTACGCCGATTGGTGACCTCACGGGATCTCACCCATCTGCTCCTGATTGGCGCTTATCGCAGTAACGAGATCAGCACAGGGCATCCATTGCGTCTGCTGCTTGACGACTTGCAGGTGCAGAATCGCGTCCTGCAACTGCCCGTAGGACCGCTGGATCGGAATTCGGTGGCACATCTTGTCGCCGACACCTTGAACCGTGACGTGGGGGAGACGCGTCCGCTGAGTGACATGCTCTTTGATAAGGCTCAGGGTAATCCGTTTTTCACCAACGAGTTGTTACGGCAACTCTACAAGGAAGGCGCCATCAGGGCGGATCAGGCCCGCGGGTACTGGGACTGGGACCTGGATGCGGTGCGCTGGTCTGGCGTCAGCAATGATGTGATTGCGTTCATGGTGGATAACTTGCGCCGCTTCCCCCCGGCGACCCAGCAAGCCCTGCAATTGGCGGCCTGTATCGGAAACACCTTCGATCTGCACACCCTCTCTACGATCTATGAACGCTCAGTAGCGGAAACCGCCGCAGCCCTATTGCCAGCACTCAAACAACATACCGTATTGCCATTAAACAGCGACTATCGGCTGGTGGGGGAAGGGACTGAGTCATTGGAATTCAATCCACTCTATCGGTTCCAGCATGATCGTGTGCAACAGGCGGCTTATGCCCTGATCGATTTTCAGAGGCTAAGCGCGGTTCACCTGTCAGTGGGACGCCTGATGCTTCAGCATGCCGGAAGACGGGTTGCAGAAGAACGGCTTATCGATATCGTCGGCCATCTCAACGAGGGACGTTCCCTGATCGATCGCGCAGAAGAGCGGCTGCAACTGGCTGAGCTGAACCTGCGTGCGGGGGGGCGCGCCCGGCGCTCCTCAGCTTATGAATCCGCCTACACTTACCTGCAGGTAGCCGATGAACTTCTGCCCGGCGAACCCTGGCATAGCGTACCGACTCTGATGCGCTCACTGGCGGAGGAGACCCAGCTTTGCGCCTATCTGACCGGACGCACCGATGCCGCGGAATACTGGATCGGGGTACTCTTGGAGCATGCCCGATCAGACCTTGAAAGCAGTGATATCCTGGCCATCCGCACCCGTCAGTATGCGACCCTGGGGAGGATGCAGGAATCGATCGAGTCGGCCATTCAAGGTCTGGCCCTGCTTGGGGTAGAGATCACGGATCACCCCGCACTTGAGGATATCCTTGAAGAACGTCGTCTTGTTGATGCAAATATACGTGGACGGCGTATCGCGGACCTGGTCGATGCTCCGCCCGTGGAGGATCCCGCGACGCTTTCAGCGATGCGGCTGCTGATGGAGATTTTCGCTGCGGCATTCCTTTCCGGGAGTGGCAACCTGTTTCCATTCCTGGTGCTAAAGGCGGTCAATCTCTCGTTGCGGTCCGGTAACTGTCCGGAGTCCGCCTTCGTCTATGCGGCCTACGGTATGCTGCTGTGCGGGGAGATGGATGAGCCCGCACTCGGATATGAGTATGCCCAGTTGGGTCTGGCTATCAACGAACGTTACGACGATCTGGCGTTGCGGGCCCGGGTGATCTACGTATATGCCATGTTCGTGCACCATTGGAACAATCACTGGGCGAGTCTGACACCCTGGTTCCGAAAAGGTATCGAATCGGGTTACCAGTCGGGAGATCTGCTCTATCTCGCCTACAGTGCGCAGGATTGCGTGATATGGGACCCAAGCCTCGACCTGGAGACTGCCCACCGGCTGCATGCCGAGAACCTGGAGATCGTGCGTGAGTGCGCCTATCAGGATTCGCTCGATTCAGGAACCCTGTTCCTGCAACTGCAACGTAACCTGCTGGGACTTACCGACTCCCCGTGCAGCCTGAGCGATGACAGTTTTGATGCTGAACAGTGTCTTGCCGGCATGCGTCAGCGGCAGTTCATGACCGGAATCGCCAATTACCATATCTATCATGCCGAGATCTGCCTGCTGTATGGTGATCATGAAGGAGCCCTCCAGCATGTTCGTGAACAGGATGAATTGATCAAGTCGGCGATGTCGCTGCCACAACTTGTGCGCTTCTACATCGTGGCCTTTCTTACCCTCGCGACCCATTACCCGAACATGGTGCAGGCGCAACAGCTGGAAACCCGCGCACGTCTGCAGCAGGATCTCGCCCGTATGACCCGCTGGGCGGAGAATTGCGAAGCCAATTTCCGTCATCTCCAGTACCTGATGGAGGCGGAGCTCCAACGCCTGGATGGCGCTCGCGAGATCGCGCTGGAGCGCTACGATGCGGCGATCGACGCGGCGCGTAACAGTGGGTTTCTCCGCGACGAGGCCACGGCCTGCGAGCGCGCTGCCGGACACCTGCTGATTCTGGGGCGTCAGCGGGCCGCCGAGGGTTATCTGCGCGGGGCACACCATCTCTACGATCGCTGGGGCGCCCGGCGTAAAGTGATTCTGATGGAACAGGAATATCCGGTGCTGCAGGAGTTCGCCCCCGGTGGGGATAAAGCCGAAACCCGCTTGGCGGACTCTGATCTGGATCTGGCCTCCGTAATGAAGGCTTCCAGGGAAATCTCAGGTGAGATTGTTCTCGACCAGCTTTTGACAACCACCATGGGTATACTGCTGGAAAACGCGGGAGGTCAATGGGGTTGCCTGATTGCGCGCAGAGACGATCGACTCAAGGTGGAGGTTGCCAAACTCCCCGAAGGTGAACGGCCTGGCGACGATGTGCCGACCCACTCCCTGGTGCCGGATGGGCAAGGCCACCGCATACCGCTACCCGTAACCCTGATCAGTCAGGTGCTCTACAGCGGTGAAGCGGTGGTGTTACACGATGCTGTCGTTGATGGTCAGTTCAAGCAGGACCCCTATATTCTCAAGTTCAAACCCGTTTCTGTACTCTGCGTGCCCCTGCGCAGGGAAAGGTTCGAAGGCATCCTGTACATGGAAAACAATCTGGCCAAAGGGGTCTTCACCGAAGCACGGGTGGAAGTGATCCGGCTGCTGGCCGCTCAGGCTTCAGTGGCCATCGAGAATGCAAGACTTTACGAGCAGGTACAGGACTACTCCCGCACCCTGGAACAGAAGGTGGTCGAACGGACCGCACGTCTCGAACAACTCAACCAGGAACTGCAGGGTCTCGCCGACCGGGATGGATTGACCGGTGTCGCGAACCGGCGTCGTGCGGACAGCTATCTCGAGGAAGTCTGGACCCGCCTGCGGCGCGAGAAACAGCCACTCTCGACGATCATGCTCGATGTCGACCACTTCAAGGCATTCAACGACACCTATGGCCACCAGGCCGGTGATGACTGCCTGGTGGCGGTGGCGGAAGCCGTCTATGCGCAGTTGATGAGACCTACCGATCTGGTTGCCCGCTATGGGGGGGAGGAGTTTATCCTGATCCTGCCTAATACTGATCGTGACGGGGTGGCCCACCTGGGTGAAAAGGTTCGCCATGCTGTGGAGTCACTGGGCATCCAACATGCGCACTCGTCAGCGGGGGCTGTGGTCACCATCAGCGCCGGTACCGCCACCATGATTCCCGGCGTGGTGGGATCGACGGAACAACTGCTACGCGAGGCGGACATCGCGCTTTACCGGGCGAAACGCATGGGGCGAAACCAGGTGCGTTCAGCACCGGAGGTCAAGACGGATAAGCAGAACGGTCAAGCTTAATTTCCGATGCCTTCATGGCATCACAGTGTACACGAATTCAGGAGGACTGAATGATCCAGTCAAAATGGAATCCACAAGCGGACAGCGGCGTATGGAATACTCCCGAAAACTGGACTCCGTGCGGTGTTCCCTTGGAAAATGCCTGCTTCAGCACAGCCACACAGACCCTTGTATCGTTCTCAGTGACCAGTGAGGCAGAGGTCGGTGAAATCAGCTTCGCCGAGGACGCACCGGCTTATACGCTGGCCTTCGGTCCCTCCACCTCACCGGCATTGAGCGTTACCGGTAGTGGAGTCTCCAACCGTTCCGGAAAGCTTCAAAGCTTCATCGTCGCGGCCACCAGCAGCGGATACCATCAGCCGCAACTCAGGTTTACCCATACGGCTTCCGCGGGAGGGGACGACATCCACTACTGCGCCGGTCCCATAAGCGAATCCGGATACGGGGGGGGTGTGATCAGCTTTTGCGATCAATCCTCGGCTGGCAGCGCGTCGTTCAAGGCCTGGACCGGAGCTGCGGCTCCTCCCGAACACAACACGGTGGGTGGCGAAATCAGTTTTTCCGATGCCGCAACCGCGGACCGGGCTCGGTTCATAATCTACGGCAGCCTGGGTGCGGACGGGGATACCTTTGGCAATGTGGTCTTTCATGACAATGCATCGGCATCTCAGGCCAGCTGCACCAACGTGGGTGGTACCGTCCCGGGTGGCGACGGAGGCAATACCCAGTTTTATGGCTGTTCAAGCGCAGATTCGGCCACGTTCTACAACTGGGGTGGCAGCCATGCCAAGGCGAACGGAGGCGATGTGGCGTTCGACGCCACTGCGAATGGCAAGAATGGGTTCTTTTACAATTATGCGGCGAAGGCGGCTGATGCCTACGGTGGTGTCACCAGTTTCAACAACAATCCACCGCACACGACTCCGGGCGGCGCCTCGGCCGGCCAGGGTATGTATTTCAACTTCGGTGCCCGCAAGGGTGAGCAGGGCGGGGGAGGGCATGTGGAGTTCTCCGCAAAATACGGTTCACCCACTGCCGCTGACGCCACCATCGTCAATTTTGGCAGTACCATCGGACAGAAGTCGAGTGCTGGGCATACCCTCTTTTCCGTCAATCTTCCCTGCAGCTACACGCCAAGTGCCGGTAAGGCGAGAATTTACAACCATGCCGCGATCAGTGAGGGCGGGGCTGCCGGTTTCACGGAGTTTTCGGTGTATGGCACCGACACCGGTCATAGCGAGGGACCGAACGCCGAGAATGCGGTGCTTATGAATCTGGGGGGTGACGCGAAAGGTATAGCGGGAGGCTATACGGTTTTCTCAGCCACCTCCAGCGCCGGTCAAGCCACCCTGATCGCCTATGGCGGTACAAATGGCGGTCCAGGCGGGCGTATCCTCTTCTATGATCAAGCTTCCGGAGGTGCCTCGCGGGTTCAGCTGTTTGGCAATGGGATACTCGATATCAGCGACCATACGGAGGGACTCGGTATTGGTGCACTTGATCTGGCCGGGGGGATCATCAGCGCACGGCTGGGTAGCGGCACAACCACGCTGAACGTGACGGGTGAGATGACGATGCATACCAATCAGGTGATATTCCAGTTCCGGGCTTCCGAAGACAGCGGTTTTGTGTTCAACAGGGCCTACACGGTGCTCAGCTGCGTCAATACACCCCGATTCAGCGCCGAACAATTTTCGGCTAACAGCATCGAAGGCGTACCACCGACATTCTCAATCCTCGGCAATGACGTCCAGGTGACATACAACAAGACCTGACAGGCGGCTGGATTTAAACAGGGTAGGTACGTTCCGGTGGCGAAATCCTCCTCCAGAGGTTCGTTAACCCCCGGTGGAATGCGCTCATCGAGAAATTTTTCCTGCCCCTCAAAGGATTGAGCAAATTACAACTGTAGCTGAAGTGATCGATACGGCTCAGTGAATCGGTATTCGATCTGGCTTCCTGGCGGGGAACGGGAAGCTTATTCGTAATCACAATCGATTACCCGATGCATACCATGGCGCGCTGAATTACCGATCGAATGGATATTCCAGTGCTGGTATACTTCTCCGCTTTTTGCGGAACGCAGTGCGAGGTATCCATGTTTCAGCTGACTTGCCCGGGAAAGCAGTGTGTCAAAAATGATCTGCTCTCTGGTCTGACCGTCGCCTTGGCCCTGGTGCCTGAAGCCGTGGCCTTCGCCTTCGTTGCCGGTGTGGCTCCCCTGGTCGGTCTACACGCCGCTTTCATGATGGGTATCATCACGGCTCTCATCGGCGGCCGACCCGGCATGATCTCGGGGGCGACCGGGGCCATGGCAGTGGTCATGGTTGCACTGGTTGCAGAGCATGGTGTCGAATACCTGTTTGCCGCTGTGTTGCTGGCGGGAGCCATGCAGATTGGCGCCGGCATCCTGCGCCTCGGAAAGTTCATCCGCATGGTCCCGCATCCGGTCATGCTTGGGTTCGTCAACGGTTTGGCGATCGTCATCTTCCTTGCACAATTGAAGCAGTTCCAGATTCCCGGTGAAGGAGGTGACATGATCTGGCTGAGCGGAATTCCACTCTGGACTCTGTTGGGCCTTGTGGCGCTCACCATGTCGATCATCTATTTTCTGCCCAAGCTGACCTCTGCCATACCCGCATCGCTGGTGGCGATTGTCAGCGTGACCCTGCTGGTCATCGGCCTCGATCTGGATACCCGTAACGTTCAGGATGTGCTGCGTGACCTGTCAGGTGATCCTTCTGCCACCATCGCCGGAGGCTTACCTGTTTTCCATATTCCCGCAGTACCCTTGACCCTGGATACGCTGCGGATCGTGCTGCCGTATGCCGTGATACTGGCTGGAGTAGGACTGATAGAATCACTGTTGACCCTGAGCCTGATCGATGAACTGACGGAAACCCGGGGGCGCGGTAACAAGGAGTGCATCGGCCAGGGCGTCGGTAACGCGGTCAACGGATTGTTCGGAGGAATGGGTGGTTGCGCCATGATTGGCCAGAGCATGATCAACATCAACTCTGGAGGCTGGGGACGCTTGTCCGGTGTCAGTGCGGCGCTGTTTCTGCTGATGTTCATCCTGGTGGGATCGAGTCTCATCGAAATGATACCGGTAGCGGCTCTGGTGGGCGTCATGTTCATGGTCGTGCTGGGAACCTTCGAGTGGGCCAGCTTTCGTCTGTTGGGACGGATCCCCCTGCCGGATACCATTGTCGGGATTCTGGTCGCCGTGGTCACGGTACTGAGCGACCTGGCCATCGCGGTCATAGTGGGCGTGGTAGTATCAGCTCTGGTGTTTGCCTGGGAACACGCAAAACACATGGCCGCCGAGACACGCATCGATCAATATGGCATCAAATACTACCATCTGAGAGGTCCACTGTTTTTCGGATCCGTGCAAACCTTTGCCGACATTTTTGATCCGAAGAATGATCCCCAGGAAATCATCGTTGATTTTGCCAATACCCGGGTCTACGATCACTCAGGGCTTGAGGCCATCGACGCTTTGGCGGATCGCTATATGCGCGCGCAAAAGACCCTGCATATCCGCCATCTCAGCCAGGAGTGCCAGAATCTTCTGGTCAAGGCCGGTGACCTGGTGGAAGTGAATATGATGGAAGACCCGGTATACCGGGTGGCGGATGATCGGGTTGCTTGAAGGATATCAGCAAGCGCGGATTGCAGATAATTGAATAGACAGAGTCTCTGCCTGAGATACACAAATCAGCGACAGTCGATCAAGGTGTGAAGAGCGACGATATACTCATCGTTGTTCTCGCACCCGGCTTCGGTTCGATATCTATAAATTACCCGCACTGCTCAATAACGAAACCATCGAATCCTGGGATTATTATCTTCGTGGTGGATTGAAATACGCTACTTTTGAATCCGACAATATCCTGGTTGGCTTTCCAACTTCCGATAACCTGGATACGAAATATACCGCCTGCAGCGGTGCGGTGGGCCTGGTTCTGAAACAACTCGTTTCTAAAAGCTGGAATTTCGCAATGGGACTCAATGTTGGGGTGGCTCGCTTTGAAAACGATTCCGACTACAAGGGCGGTGTGATTATTTATTTAAATTGGGCCAATTCTATTTAACTTCGTTGCTGAGCAAATACCGGTGTCAACTGCGTCAACACCGTTTTCGCCAAACTCAGTTTTTCCTCAGTATTCTGCTCCTGGGCCACCGGGCCATCGACAAACAGACAAGCCAATCCATGCACCGTAGACCATGCCAGAAGTTCCTGGGGGCTGAAGTCGCAGGGATCCTCGTCAGCGATGGTCTTCACGAATCCTTCCTGCAGATAACTTGCCAGACGCTGGGTCGCCGCAAGGTAGTCAGGATCCCCTGAGTAGATCATCTCCTCACGCCACATGGCGCGAAAAAAAGCCGGTTTGATGAGGGCAAAACGCACATAGGCCATGCACACCGCCTGCAGTGCATCCTCGCCCGATTCCTGGGCCTGCAACATGGAGGTTTCCATGGAATCCGCGAGTTGGTTCAAAGCACGGGTCGCGAAGACCGTCAAAAGTGATCGTTTATCTGCATAGTGGCGAAAAGCCGAAGCCGGGGAGACACCGATGCGTTTTGCGCATCCTCGCAAGGTAACGGCTTCAATCCCGAACTGCGTGGCTATTTCATCTACCGCATCGAGTAGTGATTCCGCAAGATGACCGTGATGGTAGTGACTGTTGCTCTTTTTCATTCTTTTAGTTTTAGCACTAAAAGTTATCGCTGTTAACATTTTTTCTCGGAATCCTTGAAATGCCGCCTGAAATCATCTAAATTGTAAGTTAACAGTGTTAACATCTGATCATCAATAGGTTTAAGGCACTGTATTACCAGTAATTATTTGGAGGATAACGTCGATGTGTTCATCAGACTATTCAACGGCGGATCGTTCGCGTGGAGAGTACTTCAACGGTCGTGTGGGAAACTGCCGTGGTCACTGGAGCGGCGCAAATCTGGTCGCAATGGTGCTGGGTTTCGTCATCTTTCCACCCTTGGGATTCGCCGTGTTGGTGTGGACAATTCTCGGTCACCCGATCCAGGAACTTCCTGACTGAGTACGTGACAAATGGCAGCAATTTTTTCGAGGCCGTCGTTCTGAGGCCTACCAGGATAGTGAAAACACCATTTTCAACGAATTCCAACAGACTCAGCACGACCGCATCCGTGAAATCAAGGAGGAGATCAAGAAGCGGGCGGAGGCATTCAAAGCTTTTCGATTCGATGCGAAACGTCGCAAGGATCAGGCTGAATTCGACGAGTTTATGGCCCGCAAACCTTCAACTGACAACGACGAGGGATGAGCGGCCGAATCTGATACATCCTTGTTAATCAACATAACGGAAATCCCGGCTCATGCCGGGATTTCCGTATCAGTTTTTTACTCAAGCAGAATGAGGATATTAATTCCCTTTTGTGACTATTGACCCGGCAATAAAATACATCTGCTACGCGGTATAAGAAATCTTCTCGTGATTGAAGTATTTTGCAACTCGCTTTGGTTTCTTTTGTAGCATACGCATATGTGAAACGATTTTCTTTTTAAG
>JBEVVH010000094.1:0-13147 GCA_040507245.1 Candidatus Thiodiazotropha sp. | reverse complement strand
GTGTCAGTGACCGGGACGGCCGGGGCACTAATAGGCTGTCAAAGATCGAATCGATTTTGGTGGACTTGGATGTCCCAAAATCTTTCATGAAATCGAAGACTCGCTTGAAAAAAATGACCTGTCGTCAGAGATCAATGAACACTTGCAATGGCTCTCCAACCACTCGGAAGCTACAGGGCTTCCTGTTTTGCGCAACACCTGCCGGCGTCTGGCGCTTCATTGGCAACATAATGCGTCAAAGCATGCCGAAGAAGAATTGGCCCCAAGCGCAAGTGTCATTCACTAAGGAGTGCGTCGTACTGCCTGCATGAAGAGGTGAATAATAATCATTAATTAATTCGGGTGGTTCGCGGTCTGCGGTAATGGGCTCTTGATGCCCGTGTGCTGACCGGTTGGTTAGCATTCGTTTATTGCACGCGCGCGAATCGCCGCTTGAGGATTGACCGGTATGGGGGTAAGCCCCCTGCCTTAAGTTGTTTTTTATTTAATGGGGTTCAAATTGAGTACGAATCTAGATGTTCTGAATGATCTGATGACGATCTATCATGAGGCGTTCCGTCACGACGGATATGCTGATTTCCGTATCGAAATGAGAATACTGCGGCGGGGGCAGAAAGAGGTCATTCTCCACTATGGCAAGCAGTACCGGCATGTGGTGGATTTCGAGACCGATGAGATCGAGGACTATCGGATCGTCAGCCTGACCGACCGACAGGGGGGAATGGATGTTGGGCAGTAATTAATTCACCATGTAGGTGCAGAAAGCGCCAGTTTCTCCCGCGCGTTGCGATACAGGCATCGCTGAAAAATATCATTGAAGTAATCGATGCAGTGGTCGACAGGATTATTCGACGGTACGACCGGCCGTCCGGATATCAGGATTTATTAAGAAACGGATCAATTTCTTAATCATGGAGATCACGCATGTACGGAACACTTGTACGGCTGGTTGCGCTTACCGCACTTCTTATCAGCCCAATTACCAACGCTTTCGCTCGGGCAGTCAATATCGTTCCCCTTCCACCGCAGTGCGTTCTATGTGCTTCTACGGTTCCGAAGGCATGGGACTGCGGGCTGACAACCTCAAGGCCCATGTCAACATCACCATGTGCCGGGCCAAGGCCAACGGCAACTACATGAACTCCATGATGGCGCTGCAGGAGGCCCTGCTGCTGGATGCGGAAGGCTATGTCATGGAGGGTTCCGGGGAGAACCTCTTCATCGTTCGCGACGGGGTGATCTACACCCCCGACCTGACCTCCGCACTGGACGGCATTACCCGCAAGACGGTGATGGAGCTGGCCCAGGAGATGGGCTACAAGGTGGTTGAGAAACGCATCACCCGTGACGAGGTCTACATCGCCGACGAGGCGTTCTTCACCGGTACCGCCGCAGAGGTCACGCCGATCCGAGAAGTGGACAACCGGATCATCGGCCAGGGTGGGCGCGGACCGATTACCGAGAAGTTGCAGAAAACCTATTTCGATCTGGTGCATGGGCGCAAGACCGCCCATACGGATTGGCTGGCGTATGTGTGATCAGGAGAAGTGACCATGACTCAGGCGGAAGCTCAAATCCCTCAGCAGGATATCCAGAAAGTCACCCGAAAGGATCTGCCCCTATTGTGGCGCCCGTTATCAGCTGACGGACTGAGCTCACACATAGTTTTTTACGTAGGGTTAAGACTTCAGAGATTCTCTGAATGTTGTATGGCGATGTTCAGGCTGGGTGCTTTATCGACAGCGTGCGGTGTTGTTGTTCACACCTATTAAAGTTCCCATCTGACCCGAGTGAGAAGCGCAGCAAAAACCGATCAGCAGGTCTGGCTGTTTGAGCGTAGCGAGTTCCAGACCTGTCGGTTTTTGTGAGCATCGCAGCGGTCCCCGTAGGGGCGTTACCCGGGATCCGTCTGTGAAGTATTCAGGTCGTATTTCTTACCGCACAATCCTGTGCAGTCAGGCGCATCGAGTTTGCTGTTCAACTCATTGATTTGTTACAGATCGACTTCATGGGTGCCGGGTGCCGGGTGCCGGGTGGTGGAGGTGGAAGCCCTGAGCGAAGTCGATGCCCTTGAGACTCAGGGCGTTCATGATCTCCCCGTTCTCCACATATTCCGCGATGGTGCGGATCCCCATCACATGGCCGATCTGGTTGATCATCTCGACCATCGCGTCGTCCACCGAGTCGTTGAGCATGTCGCGTACGAAACTGCCGTCGATCTTGAGGTAGTCCACGGGCAGGTTCTTCAGATAGTTGAATGAACTCACCCCGGTACCGAAATCGTCCAGGGCGAACCGGAAGCCCTGCTCCTTGAGATCGTGCATCAGGCGGTAGGCCTTGATCAGGTTGGAGATGGCGGCGGTTTCGGTGATCTCGAAGCAGACCTGGTCCGGGTCGGTTTGAAAGGCGTCTGCCTGATTCAGGATGAAGGCTGCGGTCTCCTCCTGGTTGAGTGAGGCGCCGGACAGGTTGATGGAGATGCGGTAGCGGCAGGTCTCCTCGCAGGCGCCCATGCGCTGAAGCATCTCGAATGCATGGGTGATCACCCAGTGGTCCACCGCCGGCATCAGATTGTAGCGCTCCGCCGCGGGGATGAAGGCGCCCGGAGGGACCAGGTGTCCCTGCACATCCCGCAGGCGTAACAGGATCTCGTACCACTCGATAGGCTCCTCTTCCCCGGGTATCGGGACGATGGCCTGACAGTAGAGTTCCAGCCGGTCCTGCTCCATGGCCTGGGTGAGTTTCGACACCCAGAGCATTTCACTGTGCCGCTGCATCAGTTCATCGTCATCGGGTTGAAATACATGTACCCGGTTGCGGCCCGCGTCCTTGGTCGCATAACAGGCGATGTCCGCATGGCTGAGGATCAATGTGATGTCGCTCTGTTCCTCGGTGATCTCCACGATGCCCACGCTGGCGCCAATCTCGAACTGTTTGTCATGCCAGATGAAGCGGTAGTCGCGGATCTTTTCCCGCAACAGATTGGCGAGCCGTCGGGCGTGGCTCAGGTCACAATGGGCGAGCAGCACCCCAAACTCGTCGCCCCCCAGCCGGGCCAGGGTGTCGCTGTCACGCACTAGCTCGTCCATCAGCACAGCCAGCTGCTTGAGCAGTTCGTCACCCGCCACATGCCCCGAGGTGTCGTTGACCACCTTGAACTGATCCAGGTCGAGATAGAGCATGGCATGGTGGCTGCCCTCTTCACGAGCCTGGTCCAGAAGACGCCTCAGGCGATACTCGAACTCTGCCCGGTTGACCAGACCGGTCATGCTGTCGTGACTGGCCTGCCAGGAGAGTTTCTGGGCCATCTCCCGGGCCCGGGTGACGTCATGAAAGACCATCACCACGCCGATTACCTGGCCATCCTGCTTGCGGATCGGCGCCGCCGAATCCTCGATGGCGATCTCGCGACCGTCCCGGGTGATGATCAGACTGTGACTGCCCAGGCTGACCACCTCCCCGCTGGCCAGGCAGGCATCGATGGGATTGATGGCCGCTTCCCGGGTGGATTCGTCGATGATTTCGAAGGCGCTCTCCAGGGTCTGCCCGGATACCTCCTGGAGTTGGTATCCGGTGAGGGTCTCCGCCACCGGATTCATATATTCGATGCGTCCTTCTCGATCGGTGGTGATCACTGCGTCACCGATCGATTGCAGGGTCACCAGAGCGCGCTCTTTCTCATTGAACAGGGCGTCTTCGTATTTATTTCGCTCCGTGACATCGCGGACCACGGTGATCAGTATCGGCGGGTTGCCCTCCTGTTTGAGGGCGTTGAGATGGACCTCCACGGGGAAGATCGAACCATCCTTGCGTTTGTGGTTGGTTTTCAGGCTGAAGTCGATACCGGTCTCGATGACTTCATCGAACAGGCTCCTCAGCTGCTCCTCGGTGACCTCGGGTTTGATGTCTGAGGGGGCTCTGCTGAGCAGCTCTTCCGGGGTGTAGCCCAGGGATTCGCAGCCCTGGCGGTTGAAGTCCACGAAGCGCATCTCGACCGGGTTGATCAGGTAGATCGCATCCTGGGTGTTGTCCATGGCGTGGCGGAAGCGGGTGTTGGCCTCCCGCGCCTCGTCCCGGTCTGCGATCAGGTGCGCGGTGAAATCCTCGTTGCGCTGACACAGCTGGATGGCCTTGGCGAAGTTGGCCATCACCGGTTTGAAGACCTCATGGAAGGGTACCGACGGGGGTGTTTCCACCGATGTCAGCAGCAGCACCAGGCCGTATCCGGGAATCTTCAGGCTGATCAGGTTGTGGTAGAAATCCTGTTTGAGCGGCAATCCTTCCAGGTGTTGCTGGATATCCCGATGGCAGTTGGCTGCGGTCAGCGGCTTGGGGATTTGCAGAGACTGGTTGATCCAGGGTGTCAGACGGTGATCGCCGACGCAGGTGCGTAGCCGGAATGTGGGCTGTTCCTCGGGAATATCGCTCAGCCGTTCCTGCTGCAACACCAGGCCGCAGGGGTAACCGGTATGAAAAATCAGCCGCTGCAACACCTTCAGGAGCAGGAAATTGACCTGGTCCGCGGCGCCGATCACCAGCGAGATGTCATACAGGATGGAGAGGATACGTTCCTGGTTCATCTCAGAATTTCATGCACACCAGAGTGGCGTTGTGAAACAGGGGATAACCGCCCCGCTGGGAACTGCCGATCTCCCCCAGGGAGAGGGCGCCGAACAGCTCCGTGCTTGCCAGGTTGGTCTGCAGGTGCTGCAGTTCTTCCGCGGCATGGGGTTCGCTCAGGTGCATTCTGCGCCCGGCGCAGTAGAAGTTGAGCAGCGAGGGAATCTCTCCTCCCAGGCGCGACGCGAGCAGTCGGTCGGTCTGCAGGGCTTCGCCCCGGGGGGCCTCGAGCAGGGTCAGCACCACGTGCTCCGGTACCTCTCCGACACAGAACAGGGAACCGTCCGGTTCCAGGGCGACGGGTATGCGCACCAGCACCTCCTCGTCGGCGCGCAGAATGCCGAATGGAAAGTGCACCGCGTAGTCGTAGAAATTCTCCGGGGTCACCTCGATCCCATACAGGACGCGGATATGTTCCCGGTAGGCATCGAAGGCGGGTTGCCAGCCGATGCTGATGATCCGGTTGCCCTCCGTCGAGGTGGCGACGATCAGTTGATCCGGGACCTGGTAGCCATGCTCCAGCACCGCCCCTTCGTGGGGTCGCAACAACACCAGCAACAGCCCGTTGCCGATCAGCCGTTGATCGTCAAACAGGCAGGGCATCGGCTGAAAGGTCTCGCTGCCGGCGTTGGCGCCGGCGTAATGGACCGACTCCGCCAACTGCAGGTAGAAGGATTCAAGCAAGCTGCCGATGTTGGGGACCAGGGCGTCGAACAGCATCAACAGCGTACTGGGCTGGTCCGGTACCAGGCGGTTGCGGATGGTATCCGCGACCGCGGCGATCTGAGCTGATTGATCGTCCTGGGATTCCGACCACTCGATGAGTTGGGCGAAATCGGGCATGGGATTGAGCAGGATCAGCAGGGCTCCGTTGCGATAGAACCGGCCGTTGTAATGGATTTCTGGAAACACCGCGCCAAACAGGGGCAGGCCGATGTTGCGGCAGAGTTCCTGCAATTGGGGGACCGAGGGCTGATCCTGTTCCGCGACCAGGGCGAGTATTCCGGCCCCGGGATGCGTCTGATGCCAGTGCTCGAGCTGATTGGACACCTCAGTCGAAGCTACGTGTTGGGTGTGCAGCAGCTGTGCCATTTTGTCGTTTCTTCTTTTCCCTGCCTCATTAGGAAGAGTCCGACCGCTTCTGGGGTTTATTGAACGAAGTCGATATGGATGAGGGGTTATTCAGAGGATAGCCGAAAAGGGGAATCCTCACAGGTTGAGCAGGTGCGCACAATCGTTTTGGCCGCAAACAGAAATAGCGGTGGGATAGTGTTCCGGAGTCGGGCTATAGTGGCTGTAGAGAAGCCGTTTCGAGCATCAGCTGTCGCTCAGGATCGGGATTCGAGACCGTGACTCACAGGAGAAACCTCATGCCCCAGCGCTGGCTGCAGATCAAAGGCGATCCATCGGTCCGGGAATTCCTGTTTCAGCAGGCCCGGATTGAAAGCCTGTTCGATACCTCCATCGATGAGCTGCACCGGATCGTGATTCAGCTCTACACCCGTAAGGGCATGTTCCATTCAAAGATTCACTACTCCTCGAATCAGCTGACCTGCTGGTTTGCCCGCGATCCGTTCTGCTACGAGAAATTCGTCCGCGAGGAGGTGTTTGCTCCAGGCTTTTTGGAACGATTTCCTGACAGTGACCATGCCGGGCGCAAGGCGCTGATCGAGGCCCCGGAGATTGAACGGATTCTGGATGAGTTCCGCCGTCTGCGCCTTACCGACGAGACGGTCTACCTGCGCAATGGGGCAGTCAACCTGATCGACGGGATGATCAACATGTCATTTTTCTGCGACGGTACCCACTACATCGATCACCTCACCTTCTTCGAACGGCTGGACTTCTTCGAAACCCCGGGGTGTGACAACCGGTCCTGACGCTGTTGAGTGAGCGATCCACGGACTGGCGGGGATGGATCAGTTCAGTGTGGCCGGTGTGCGCTGGAACGGTATCAGCCGAGGGCCTGGAGGATCGATTTGATCTCCTGATCGGAGGCCCTCAGGATGTCGGCAATGGAGTCTTGATCGAGCTTGAGACGTGCCGCTGCGGTGACGCCTTTCCAGTCGAAATCATCCCCCAGTGTCTCCCAATAGGCGCACAGGTTGGCGGTAATGACCACGTCGGTGATATCCGCCAGACCCGGGTGGGGCCGCTCCAGGTCGTCATGTTCGTTGGCGACCTGGGTCAGGTCCTCGCTGAATCCCCAGGCCTCGAGAATCGCATGACCGATGCCTGTATGCCAATTCTGCAGCAGGCTTTGCATGGCCTGGGGATCGGCAAACAACTCAGGGAAACTCTCTGCCCGGGAGTAGATGTAGAACTTGCCGATGTCGTGCAGCAGCCCCCCCAGCATCGCTTCATCCGGGTTGACTTGGCTGTGTTTTTTCGCGATCATGTAGGCAATCGCGGAGACCAGCACACTGTGCTTCCACAGGCGCGCCATCTGCTCCCGGCACAGGTTGACCGACTTCGAATGCAGGATCTGCTCCACCGCGATGGAAACCGCGGTACTGTAGGCCAGGTCGTAGCCCAGCCGGGCAACGGCGGTACGCAGGTCCTTGATCTGAGCACCGCTGCGATTGGCGAAATTCGAGTTGGCCACTTTCAACAGTCGCGCCGAAAGCACTGGATCGCTGCCAACCACCTTGGCCACCTTGTCGGCGGAGACGTCGCTGCTCTCCAGTGCCTGTTTCACGCGCATGGCGATGTCCGGAAATGCGGGCAGTTGAAGCTTGCCGGAGGAGAGTTCCGCACTGAGTTTTTCTACGAACTGGAATGCAACGTCGTTCATGGGGCGACTGCCTCGAATCCTGTGCTGGTGAGGTGACTCGGCGCTGAACTGCATTGGCCGATTTTCTTTATATTCTATCCCGATGTGGGCCGGGTTAATAAATCGTGTCCGAGCCATTTGATCCGGACTGGGGAGTGGCGGTGAAATTTGCGGGTAGCGATCAACGCGGATTAAGCGGCTTGTGAAAGTGGAAGGCTGTTGGTTGAAGCCCCGACCTCTGATAAAAGCGATGTGCTTCCTCACGCTGAATCCCGCAGTCCAGGTGGATCTGTTCACTGCCTGATTCAGCCGCATACTGTTCGAGCCATTCCAGGAGCTGTGCGCCATATCCTCGTGACCGCGCCTCCGGCAGGGTGACCAGGTCGTCCACATACAGGTAGCGCTTCCAGGCCAGACTTTCACTGATTCGGAAGCCGGCGACCGCGACCGCGCCTTCCGCAGTCTCCAGCAGCGCGAGTCGATAGCCGTGATGATTCAGGCGTTGCAAGGTTTGTGCAAAACCCCGTTGATCCACCTCCGGCCGCAGGTGTTGCATGATGCGGAAACAGGCTTGCAGGTGCGTGTCGTTCTCGGCGATTGTGACTGGCATGATGGCTCCTGTTTGTCAGGGAGTGGTTCTCGAGCATGCTGTTCAGCGTATCCCATGTTTTCCAGACGTTGAAGGGCATCGGTTCAGGCCTGATAATGGACGGGTTTCAAATTTGGGAATTCAGTGCTCATGCCAAAACTCAGTCCCTTAGCCTGGTTGGTCTTCCTGGTTGCTCAGGCGACGTTCGGTCTTATCGTCTACGTCATCGCCATGAGTCATTGCGAGCCGTGTCAGGGACAGGCGGAACGAGTGGGTGGAGCAGCCCCGGCGGTGACCCATCCGAACGCCATGCCCGCTAACTCTATGCCTTCTGCTCCCATGACTCAGCAGACGCCGGCACAACAGGCCATGCCCGGTGCGGATGCCGACGATCCCGCATTGATCGCCCGCCTGGCGGACGACTACTTCGCGAAGAAAGAGTATACCCAGGCGATCGGCCTGTATGAACGGGCGATACGCATCAATCCCGATGATGTGGAGTCCTACAACGACCTGGGCCTGGCCCTGTTCTATACCGGGGAGGCGGATAAGGCGGTCGAAATTCTCAAAGCCGGAATCATTCAGGATCCGGCATTCCAGCGTATCCACCTGACCCTCGGCTTCGTCTTGGGACAGACCGGTGACAAGTCCGGCGCCACCGAGGCCTTCAACCGGGCGATCAGTCTGGGCGCCGACAACAAAGTCGGGCAGGAGGCGGTGCGCATGCGGGATGCCCTGTAGGGTTCGAGCTTGACCGATAAACCCCGCATCGCCTGTTTTCTCGCCACCTCCGGTCACAGCGGGGTCGACAGGATTGCGCGCAACCTGCTGCCGGGGTTTGCCCAGGCGGGGTATCCCGTGGATCTGCTGAAGATTCGCAATCACGGCCCGCTGCTGCCACAGCCGTTGCCGGATAACCTCAGGGTCATCGAGTTCCAGGCCAGCCATGTCTACTCGGCGCTGCCTGAGCTGATACGCTACCTGCGCAGTCACAAGCCCGCTGTGCTGATGGCCGACAAGGACCGGGTCAACCGCACTGCCTTGCTGGCGCGCCAGCTGAGCGCCCGGGATGTTCGTCTGGTATTGCGCCTCGGCACCACGGTGAGCCGCAATCTGGCCAGTCGCAGCCGCTTCGACCGGTTCATTCAGCGCAACTCGATGAAGTATCTCTATCGCTATGCGGATGCGGTGATGGTGCCGTCCGTTGGAGCGGCGGACGATTTTGCAGACTACGTCGGGTTTGACCGGTCACGGATTGCGGTGGTGCCCAGTCCGATCATCACCCCCCGGTTTTATGAACTTGTGAATCAACCCCTGGATCATCCCTGGTTCGGTCCCGCTGAGCCGCCGGTGATTCTGGGGGTGGGCGAACTGTGCCGGCGCAAGGATTTTACCACCCTGATCCGGGCTTTTGCCCTGATCGCGGACCGGGTCGAGCACCGCTTGGTGATACTCGGCGAAGGGCGTGCGCGCTCGCGCCTCGAAGCGGAAGTGAGTCGCTTGAATCTGGCTCACAGGGTGCTGTTGCCCGGGTTCGTCGACAACCCCTATCCCTACATGAAGGCATCCGCCCTGTTTGTGTTGTCTTCCCTGTGGGAAGGCCTGGGCGCGGTGATCGTCGAGGCGCTGGCCGCCGGGACACCGGTGGTCGCAACGGATTGCCCGAGCGGACCGGCCGAGCTGTTGGAGGGACTGCCCGGGGAGCCCCTGGCCGAACCGGGAGATGCGCGTGGACTGGCGGATGCCATGTTGCGCCAGCTGGAAAACCCGGCGCTCCCGCAACTTTTGCAGGATTCGGTGGTCCGCTATGGACTGGGGAACAGTGTCGAACACTACCTCGCGGCCTTGGGAGTATCCGTCGGAGTCGGCGCCTGACAAGCCATTTTGGATGAGGACATCGAGGCTTCCTTGCGCTCCCGGTTATTTCAGGTTCCTTTGAATACGGCCGATAGCGGGGAGATGCATCGATGTGCAAATCTGGGAGTGCAGGCATGGCATACAGTAACGACAACAACCGGCTGTTGCTGGAACTCGACAAGGCCTTGCGGGAGCTCAACCGCGAGGTCATCAACCCGGTGATTCCCAAGGTCACGATCAGCGGCATGAAGCCGGTGATGGCGATGGTGGCACGGTCCCGTGCCGAGTATCTCAAGGAACTCTTCGATCTCTCCAGCGTGGCGGGCAGCGACCTGCCGTCACCGGATCAGATCAACCACCTGCGCAATCTGCGACTCACCTACGAAGAGCTGGTGGCGGCGGCCAAGGCATTGAATACCGCCGTGGAGCGCGGCTATCTGGATGTGGAGCGATAGCGTTGCTTCGATTGCGAGCACTGTATTGGCCGACAGGGAACCAAATGGGTTAGAGTAGTCCGCGCGACGCCGGGTGCCCATCCGGTTTTCAAGGAAGCCTGCGACCCGCCGTCGCGGGGAACACAGATACAAGGAACGATCCATGCCACTCCCATTAGTTTTAATGATGAAAACGTGCCGCTGCGGTGTGCTGTCAGGTCTGTTGTGCCTGAGCGCCTGCGGGGATGCCGACCATTCCACCCAGGAACAGGCCTATTTCGATGAGGACGGGACTCTCGATGTCACCCTCATCCGCACCGAGTTCGGCGTACCCCATGCCCAGGCGGATAACCTGGAGAGTGTGGCCTTCGGCCTGGGTTACGCTTTCGCCGAGGACAATCTCTGTCTTCTTGCCGACCAGGTCGTCAAATACAACAGTCAGCGATCCCAATACTTCGGCCCGGACCAGGTGCCGGGGAGTGGGGACTCCCTCAACCTGATCAACGACTTTTCCTACCTGGCCCTGGAGATCCGGCACCAGGCCGAACAGGGTCTCGGCAGCATGACCGAACCGGTGCGGGCGATGCTGTCAGGCTACACGCAAGGCTACAACCACTACCTGGAAGTCACCCCGGCGGATCAGCAGGACCCCCGCTGCGCCGGTCAGCCCTGGGTGCGGCCGATCGCGGCGGAGGATCTGCTCACCTTTGCCCTGGGGGTGACCCTGCTGCCCGGGGCCGGTCAGTTTCTCGCGCCGATGTTTCTGGCCGCGCCCCCGGGTGAATCCTATCTGCCGGAAGTGAGTCAGCAGGCCTGGCAGCCCGAGCGCTATGCGGGATTGGAAAAATCCGTCGGCATGCCGAACCTGAAGCGGGATGAACGGGGTTCCAACGGCTGGGCCCTGGGGCGTGACAAGACCGAGGATATGGGGGGCATGCTGTTGGCCAATCCCCACTTTCCGCATACCGGCAATCTGCGTTTCTGGCAGTTCCAGGCCACGGTGCCCGGCGTCATGGACGTGATGGGGGCGAGCCTCACCGGAATGCCCGGTATCGTCAGCATCGGCTTCAACCGTAACCTGGCCTGGACGCACACCGTCTCCACCGCGCAGCACTTCGTGGTCTACCGGTTGAATCTGGATGAGTCCGATCCTGCGAGTATGAGCTACCGCTCCGATGGCCAGATCAAACCGATCGAACGGCGAAGTTTCAGCATCGGCGTGAATACGGGGTCGGCGATTGTCAGTATGAGCAAGGATTTTTTCTTCAGCGAATTCGGTCCGATGATCCGGGTGCCCGATCAGCTACCCTGGGGTGAGGATGGCAGCGGCGAGTGGAGCGCCTTCAGCCTCAAGGATGCGAATCATGGCAACCTGGACCTGCTGGAGTTCTGGATGGCGCTCAACCGCGCCACGGACATGACGGAGTTTCAGCAGGCGTTCCAGGACTATGACGGGGTGATCTTCAACAACACCCTGGCGGTGGACCGAGGCGGCAACGCCTTCTACATTGATGACTCCACCGTCCCGGATCTCTCCGCTACCGCTGAACTTGCGCTCACCACGGATCCCGAACTGATGGCCCTGCGCGAGCAGGCGGGGTTCGTGATCCTGCCGGGTGATTCGTCGGTCTTCGACTATCAGCAGGCGGTACCCTACGCGCGGGCGCCCAAGCTTGAACGCAGCGACTTTGTGCAGAACTCCAACGACAGCTTCTGGTTGACCAATCCGAGGGTACCACTCACCGGCTTTGCCACGATGTATGGCCCGGTGGATACGCCCCAGACACTCAGATCGCGCATGGGTCAGCGCATGCTGCAGGACGCAGCCGGAACGGATGGGCGCTTCAACCTGGATGAGTTGGAGGATGCTCTGCTGGGGAATCGCAACTACCTGGGTGAAGCGATCAGTGAAGCGCTGCTGCAAGGCTGCGCCTCGTCCCTTGCCTCCCCGGTGATTGTCGGGGAACAGGCGGTGGATCTGTTGCCGGGGTGTCAGGCGCTTGCGCGCTGGGATGGGCGCTTCAACCTTGAGAGTCGAGGCGCTCATCTGTTTCGAGAGTTTGCCCAGCGTTTTCAGGACGATCCCCAGTGGGTCGTGGAGTTCGACCCGGCCGATCCGTTGAATACACCGAACACCCTGGCGGTTAACGGAACAGTATCGCAGCAACTTGCCGAAGCCATGCTTCAGGTAGAATCCGCAGGTCTGGAACTGGATGCCCGACTCGGCGATGTGCAGTTTGTGGAACGGGGGCTGTTGGACGGTACGCCTTCGGGGGAAAAACTGCCCTGGGCGGGATCGAACGATGTGGAAGGGGGATTCAATGTGTTCTGCACGAACCAGGAGAATGACGGAACCCTGTTGCCGCGTCCGGAGTGGACAGCCTTGCCGGATTCCCAGCTGAGCGCCGAAGCAGGGGGCTATCCGATTTCATTCGGTTCCAGCTGGATGATGCTGGTCGATTTCACCCCCGGCGGTCCACAGGCGCGCGGGCTGTTGAGCTACTCCCAGGCCAGCAACCCGGCCTCTCCGTACTACCTCGACCAGACCCGCTACTACTCCGAGCAACCGAAACTGCGCCCCATCTGGTTTGAGCAACAGGATATCCAGGCACACGCCCAAACCACACAACATCTGACAAAAGCCAAGTAGCCCGGGTTCCGCGATACCGCACACGAAACATGAACCACCGTTGTAGCCCGGGAGAACGTGGCACGGAACTGAGGCAGGCACGCGAAGTCGAGTTACCGTGACACGCCCCGGCATGGTTCCCCGGGTTTCGCTGCGCTGCACCCGTATATGGTCTCCTCCCCATTTGCAAGGCATCTTGTGGTTGATGTCAGGGACAGGTTTGCTGCCGTATATCCGGCCTCCTT
>JBEVVH010000093.1:0-13181 GCA_040507245.1 Candidatus Thiodiazotropha sp. | reverse complement strand
AAGAAACCAAAGCGAGTTGCAAAATACTTCAATCACGAGAAGATTTCTTATGCCGCGTAGCAGATGTATTTTATTGCCGGGTTAATAAAACCCAATTGACGACAGGTTTTCCGCGATACCCGGTCAGCTCGTACAGACCCGCCAGGATTTACCCCACGGGTCCACACTCGATTGTAAGTTCCGTCTGGGTTAGTCTGCGGTTATGGAAAGGCAGTCCCACTCCTACAGCCTGCGCAGACTCAACCCGTTCAACGGGGTACTGCCGGTTCACCAGCACGACCGTGCCCGGGCGTTGAGCGCCAATGGGCAGATTTGGGAGATCCAGGTGTTGAGCGAAACCCCTCAGGGGCTCTGGGCCAACACTCCCCTGGGCAGCTCTCAGTATTACACCTTCGGGCTTTGGTCACATTCGGAAGGTCTGCAACAGGTGCCGGTGAATCCCCTGTTCAACATCCGCCAGATGATCCAGGCTTCGGAGCACCTGATCGAAACCTTGCAGCCGCGTCTCTCCGAGCTGCCCTTCCCCTTGCTGGATCCCTATGAACTCTGACTGCTCGATGAACAGACCCGCCAGCCCCTGGCCCTGCTGCAGACCTGTCGCGAGGATGCGGACCGGCGTCATCACCGGCAGCTGAAAAAGTGGATCGCCGCGGGACGCGGGGATTTCAGTTTCGTCTCGCCCCACCTGCAGGCCCGCGAGGTACCCAACGACGACGGACACAATCCCCGGGTGCACGCCTCGATCCTCGAGTCGGTGGTGCGGCACCGTGCCGGGCAGAACCCCGCCCGGGTTTGGCTCTATCGGGATGAGCAGCAGCAGGCCCGCCCCATCGGGGAGCATGGATCAGAGGTCACCTGTCCACCCCTGACCCTGGATCTCAACGGCTACGAAGCGGAAGAGGAACCCCTGATCGCGGATTACATCGCCTGGAAGTCCCCCCAGTTACTGATGCTGCCGAATATTCCACCGGACGAGCGGGCCAGAGTGGAGGAACTCGCGGTGCGCCAGGCGCCCCTGGTGGACCGGTTTTTCCCCCTCTACCCGGAAATACACAATAAAGACCTGTTGAATCGCGCCCGGGTAGAGGCAAAAATTCGTGCGTCGAACCGGAGTTAACCAATGAGATACCTGGACCAATCCGATCAATTGCAGCAACCCGAGGCTGGCGTGGGGGTGCTATTGGTGAATCTGGGCACTCCGGACGAACCCACCCCCAGCGCGGTCAAGACCTACCTGGCGGAATTTCTCAGTGACCCGCGAATCGTCTCCCTGCCCAAGTGGCTGTGGCAGATCATCCTGCGCGGTATCGTGCTGCAAGTCCGGCCGAAACGCTCCGCCCAGGCCTACGCCTCGATCTGGACCGATGAAGGCTCCCCATTGCTGGTGCTGTCCGAGCGTCTGCGCGATGCCCTGCAAGAGCAACTCGGCGACCAGGCGACCGTGGCCCTAGCGATGCGCTACGGCAATCCGTCCCTGCCCGAGGTGCTGCAGACCCTGCGCCGCCGCAACATACAGCGACTGCTGGTGCTGCCCCTCTATCCCCAGTATTCGGCCACCACCACCGCCTCGATCTTCGATGCCCTGACCCGGGAGTTGCAGAACTGGCGCTGGATTCCGGAACTGCGCTTCATCCAGCGCTATCACCAGGAGCCGGACTATGTCGCGGTATTGAGCGAAAGCATTCGTGCCTATCGCGAGGCGCATGGCAGCGCGGAGAAACTGCTGTTTTCCTTTCACGGCATTCCCAAGGACTATTACGAGGCGGGCGACCCCTATCCGGATCAATGCCGGGCCACCGCCCAAAAGGTCGCCGAGACCCTGGGACTGCAACCCGATCAGTGGCACATCTCTTTCCAGTCCCGCTTCGGCAAGCAGGAGTGGGTGAAGCCCTACACCGACGCGACGCTTAAAGAATGGGGCCGCGAAGGCATCCGCAGCGTACAGGTGGTGTGTCCGGCCTTTGCGGTGGACTGTCTGGAAACCCTTGAGGAGATCGCCGAGGAAAACCGGGAGTACTTCCTGGAATCGGGCGGTGAGTCCTACGCCTATATCCCCGCCCTGAATGACAGCCCGGCGCATGCGCGCATGCTTACCGACCTGGTGCATCGTCATCTACAGGGCTGGCCCCTTACCAAACAGGAGAACTGAGGTCTGTCTCACTCCAGCTTTGGCCCGAGTTGAGAGACCCAATTTCAGGATCGCAGCATGAACACCAACCCACACCCCGTTGACATCCAAGTCCATCAGAAGAGCCGTTTTCTCGATATCTCCTTCGACGACGGCGCCCACTACGCCCTGCCCTGCGAGTATCTGAGAGTTTACTCCCCCTCCGCGGAAACCCGCGGCCACAGCCCAGCCACCGCCAAGTTGGAGAAGGGCAAGGAACTCGTGACCATCACCCGCATCGAGCCGGTGGGCCAGTATGCGATCAAGATCTGGTTCGACGACGGCCACAACTCCGGCCTCTACGACTGGCTTTATCTTTATAACCTGGGTAAACACCAGGACGAATTGTGGCAGGCCTACCTGGAGAAACTCCAGGCGGTGGGCTACCAGCGCCAGGAACCGGAACTCGTCCCCCGGGAAGGCGGCGGTTGATCCCAGACATGCCAACCCCCTGCCATTCGGCACAAGCGTAATCGAAGCCAGCAGCCCAGAATAAACCCAACTTTTATTGTTGGTTATTGCGTTGGACCGCCTGTTTGGCATAAAGTTGATCCAGATCAATAAAATGACACCTTAGCTGTACCCGGTTGTCACACCCGCGAGAGAGACCCCCATGGTTCGATCGGATGTGCAAATCGGCAGTAGCAGTACCCACACTGTCCTTATTCTGGAGCCCAACAGGAACCTGAGTTGGCAGCAATCCCGCTGGCTGATCCTGTTCTTTGGCGCCTGCATTGCCCTGGTTTCCGGCTACTTCGCGAGCCTCGGGGCCTGGCTGGTGCTGCCCTTCGCCGGGCTGGAGATCCTGGTCATCGGTGGCGCCATCTACCACCAGAGCTGTTACGCCCATCGGCGCCAGACCATCCGCATCGACCGGCAACGCATCGAAATCTTCGACAAACCCCTGCAACGCCTGCCCAAATCCTTCCCCAGGGCCTGGTCACAGATCGTACAGACCCGTGACCCCCGAGGCTGGTATCCGAGCCGCCTGCTGATCGGTGCGCACGGGGAATTTGTCGAGATCGGCAAACACCTGCTCGAAGAAGAACGAGAACAACTCGCCCTGCAGCTGCACGGCGTGATCAAGGGGGCCTGAGCCGATGTCGTACACACCATCCGCACCGCAAACGACTGTGGCCGCTCTGCCACCCGAACCTGGCAAAACCGCCACATCAGCCTTGCAAACCCTCATGTTGCCGCTGGCCACATGCGCACTGCTGACCGCATCTTCCAAGGTGAACGCGGAGTACGGCATCAATTTCCCGCAACCCGCCGCCGGCGTCGCCCAGGAGATCTACGATATCCACATGCTGACCATGCAGATCACCACCTTCCTGCTGGTGATCGTGTTCGGCTTCGTCTTCTACTCTCTGTACTACCATCGCAAGAGCCGGGGTTACGTGGCGGACCAGAACTTCCACAAATCCTGGTTCGGCCACTGGTCCTGGGTCATCGTCCCGGTGCTAGTCCTGGGGATCGACCTGACCATCGCCGGCAAGGCCGACGCGGTGCTCAAGGAGGTCTGGGAGGTGCCCAAGGAGGAGAACATCATGGATGTGAAGGTCACCGGCCATCAGTGGTGGTGGGAGTTCGACTACCTTGACCATGACATCAAGGTGGAGAGCCGTTACGTGCCCCACGAGGAGTCCGGCGACCTTTATCTGCGCGAGGTGGACAACCGCCTGGTGCTGCCCACCGGGGTGAAGATCCGCTTCCTGCACACCTCCGCGGATGTGCTGCACGCCTTCTGGGTACCGGAACTGGCGGTGAAGAAAGACGCCATTCCCGGCTACGTGACCGAGACCTGGGCCGAACTCAACCGCGAAGGGGTGTTCCGCGGCCAGTGCGCCGAACTGTGTGGCACCTGGCATTCGCGCATGCCGATTGTGGTCGAGTCGGTTTCACCCCAGCAGTTCGCCGCCTGGGTCGAGGACAAACAACAGGTGAAACTGGCCGCCGCAGCCGAGGCCAGCGCGGACAAGACCTGGAGCCTGGATGAGCTCTACAACAAGGGCAAGACCCTCTACGAAACCAAGTGCGCGGCCTGCCACCAGGTCACCGGCATGGGCCTGCCCCCCGCCTTTCCCGCACTGAACGGATCCAAGATCGCCACCGGCCCTCTCGAGGGCCACCTGAACATCGTGCTCAACGGTAAGCAGGGCACCGCGATGCAGCCCTGGAACAGCCTCAATGATCTGGAGATCGCCGCCATCGTGACCTACGAACGCAATGCCTGGGACAACAAGACGGGTCAAGCCGTGCAGCCGGCTGACGTGAAGCAGGCCCGATAGAGGCCTGAGGAGAGAGACTATGACCGCCACCACCCTGACCCATGACGAAGCCCATCACCACGACACGCCGAAGGGCTGGCGTCGCTGGCTGTTCAGTACCAACCACAAGGACATCGGCACCCTCTACCTGCTGTTCGCCCTGACCATGCTGTTCCTCGGCGGGGCCAGCGCCATGCTGATCCGCCTGGAACTGTTTCAGCCCGGGATTCAGCTGCTCGCCCCGGACCTGTACAACAACCTGGTCACCAACCACGCCCTGATCATGATCTTCGGCGCGGTGATGCCCGCCGCCGCGGGACTCGCCAACTGGATGATCCCGATGATGATCGGCGCCCCTGACATGGCCCTGCCACGCATGAACAACCTCAGCTTCTGGATCCTGCCGGCGGCGGTGACCATGCTGATCCTCTCCTTCGTGGTGCCTTTCTTTCCCGGCGGCGGCACCCAGATCAACACCGGCTGGACCCTCTACCCACCCCTCTCGGTGCAGGTCGGCATGTCCATGGACTTCCTGATCTTCGCCATCCACCTGCTGGGTATCTCCTCGGTGCTGGCCTCGATCAACATCATCGTCACCCTGCTCAACATGCGCGCCCCGGGCATGACCCTGATGAAAATGCCGATGTTCTGCTGGACCTGGCTGGTCACCGCCTTCCTGCTGATCCTGGTAGTGCCGGTACTCGCCGGCGGCGTCACCATGCTGCTGTTCGACTGCCACTTCGGCACCAGCTTCTTTGACGCCGCGGGCGGCGGCGACCCGGTGCTGTTCCAGCACCTGTTCTAGTTCTTCGGCCATCCCGAGGTCTACATCCTGCTGCTGCCCTCCATCGGCGTGCTCTCCCATGTGATCCCGGCCTTCTCCCGCAAGCCCCTGTTCGGCTACAACTCGATGGTCGGTACAATGCTCGCGGTAGCCACCATCGGCATGGTGGTGTGGGCGCATCACCAGTACACCATCGGCATGTCTCTGGGGGCCGTCACCTACTTCATGATCGGCACCATCCTCATCTCCATCCCGGTGGGGCTGATGATCTTCAACTTCATCGCCACCATGTGGCGCGGCTCGATGACCTTCGAGACACCGATGCTGTTCGCCGTGGCGATCGTCCTGATGTTCACCTTCGGCGGTCTCAGCGGGGTGATGCTGGCGGTGGTGCCCGCCGACATGCAGTACCACGACACCATGTTCGTGGTGGCCCACTTTCACTACGTGTTGATGCCGGGAGCGGTGTTCGGGCTGTTCGCCGGGGTCTTCTACTGGCTGCCGAAGTGGACCGGGCACATGTATGACGAGCGGCTTGGCAAACTGTTCTTCTGGATCAACGTGATCGGCTTCAACCTCACCTTTTTCCCGCAGCACTTCCTGGGACTGGCGGGGATGCCGCGGCGCATCGTCGACTACAACGTGATGTTCACCGAGTTCAATGTGGTCTCGAGCATCGGCGCGATGATCTTCGGTCTCAGCCACCTGCTGTTCCTATACATCATCATCAAGACCATCCGCGGCGGCAAGAAGGCCGAGAGCCGCGCCTGGGAAGGGGCCCAGGGACTCGAATGGGAACTCGACTCGCCCCCCGCCTTCCACACCTGGACCGTGGCGCCGCAGATCAAGTAACCGGAGGTTGAAACGATGCACGTCCCCGAATATCAAACCCCGGAACTGCGCCGCAAGAACATCCGCCTGGCCTGGATCCTCGGCGGACTGGCGCTGTTCTTCCTGGTGACCTCGTTTCCGTTCTGGAGCGGCCTGTTCCGCATCGTCGGTAACCAGGCGGTGCAATGAATCCGCAAGGCGACAACCGACAGACCCGCCGCAACCGGCGCACCACCCTGCTGCTGGGCGGCGTGGTGGTGCTGATGTTCGGCTTCGGTTTCGCCATGGTGCCGCTCTACAGCCTGTTCTGCGAGGTGACCGGCACCCAGTCCCTTTCCCAGCGTGCGGAGATCGGCCGTGCGGAGATCGGCCGGGCCGTAGAACCCGTGGACGAGCAGGTCGAGACGGACCGCTGGGTGACGGTGAAATTCGACACCACCGTGCATCCCGATCTGCCCTGGGCCTTCGAGGCCCGTACCCACAGCCTGCGGGTCCACCCGGGCGCCACCTACAAAGTCCATTTCAGCGCCCGCAACCGTTCCCATCAGCCGGTGACCGGGCAGGCCATTCCGAGCATCGCGCCCTGGCAGGCCACCCCCTATTTCAGCAAGCTGGAGTGTTTCTGCTTCAACCGGCAGACCCTCGAGGGAAGCCAGGAGGCGGACATGCCGCTGCGATTCCAGGTCTCCAGTGCGTTGCCCGAGGACGTTCATTCATTGACCCTTTCCTACACCTTCATGCGACTCAAAGGCGCACAGCCCGGACCAAACCCGCCCGGCAGCGTCGTGCTGACGGAGTCGTCATGAGCGTAGCGCCTTCAGACACTGGGCTTTGCCCAATCCACCACTCACCAGACCCGGGGGAGCGTAACCGATGTCGGTAAAGCAGCATACAGGGGCCTACTACATACCCGACCCCAGCCCGTGGCCGATCATCGGCATGGTTTCACTGCTCACCACCCTGGTCGGCACGGCGCTGACCATGAACGGCGTGGGCATCGGCAAGTACGTGGTGGTGGCCGGACTGCTGGCCTTCTTCTACCTGCTCTACAGCTGGTTCCGGGACGTGATCCGGGAAAACCTGGAGGACCGTTACAACCAGCAGGTCGATACCTCGTTTCGCATGGGCATGTTCTGGTTCATCGCCTCGGAGGTGTTCTTCTTCCTGAGTTTCTTCGGCGCCCTGTTCTACATTCGCAACATCGCCCTGCCCTGGCTCGGCGGCGAGGGCTATCTCGGCGCCACCCATGACCTGCTCTACAGCGGCTTCGAGTCCCAATGGCCCAGCAACGGGCCCGGCGAGCAGGGCGGCGAATACCAGCCCATGGGACCTTGGGGTATCCCGGCCATCAACACCCTGCTGCTGAGCAGCGGCGTGACCATCACCTGGGCCCACTGGGGCCTGAAGATCGACAAGCAGAAACAGCTGGTGCAGGGACTGGTCGCGACCATTGCTCTGGGCCTGCTGTTCGTTATGTTGCAGGCCTACGAATACGGTCATGCCTATGCGGAACTCAACCTGACCCTGGAGACCGGCGCCTACGGGTCAACGTTTTACATGCTCACCGGGTTTCACGGCTTTCACGTCACCATGGGCGCGGTGATGCTGATGGCGATTCTCGGGCGCAGTCTGAAAAGCCACTTCAGCGCGCACAACCATTTCGCCTTCGAGGCGGTGGCCTGGTACTGGCATTTCGTAGACGTGGTGTGGCTGGGACTGTTCGTCTTCGTCTACTGGTTATGAGCAATCAAACCAGGGGCGTGCAGTTTCTCAGCCCCCAATACCATGGGGCTGTAGAAAACCCAGCAGGTATCCGGCCATGAGCATCAGGAACAGCAGCAGGGACAACACCACCCGAACGGTCAGGGATCTCACCACACGGGTCTTGTCCCGACCGTCGTCCTTGGCCAGGTAGTACATCCCCTGGAACAGAGAAAACAGAATGAACAGCAGCAGCACGATCACCGGCAGTTTGAAAATCAGGTTCATGGGGACTCCGCTTGGGTTCGCATACAGTCGTGCCGCACCGATGAAGGGAGAACAGGCAGCGTGCCTCTTCTGAACACTATAGTGCCAATGCCCGCTGTCACCCGGCGTTTCAGGCCTCAGACCATCCCCACGGTCTTCATGGTAATTCTGCTGCCTCTGTTCTGCGCCCTCGGCGTTTGGCAACTCGACCGGGCCGAGCAAAAGCGTCAGCTCGCAGCCAATCAGGAGAACCGTCGCAAGATGCCCGCGGTCGCGGTTGGCCAGAGCCGGGAAGACCCGGCGACCCTGGAATTCCGCAGCCTCAAGGCCGAAGGTCGGTTTCTTCCCGAGTGGACCCTGCTGATCGAAAACCGCAAGCACCAGGGGCGCACCGGTTATCACGTGATCACCCCATTGGAGCTGACGCACAGTGGGGAGGTCCTCCTTATCAACCGGGGCTGGATATCTCAGCAGCAACTCGACAACGGGGACGCGCTGCCCTCACCCCAGGGTACGCTTACAGTGCACGGCCAGTACCACCGCCCACAGCCCCCCGCACTGGCCCTGGAGTTTGCCGACAGCGGCGCCCAAACACCGCCTCACTGGCCCTACCTCACCCTTGAGCATTTCGCCCAATGGTCCGGACTGACACCCCTGCCTTTCGCCCTGCTGCAGGCGCCGGGGGATCCCAGCGGTTTTGTCCGGGAGTGGCCAAGACCGACTTTCGAAGACGGCATGCACATCGGCTACGCCATTCAGTGGTTCGCCTTCGCCGCAATCACCGCCCTGATCTGGCTACGCCTGTCGATGCGCCCGAACACCCTGAAGGACACCGCCCCATGAACACTCTGGCCGATTCCCCCCAACCTAACGCCAATCTGCTGCAGCTGTGGATTCTGATCCTGCTGTTTGCCCTGCCCTCGACCACCGCCTGGCTGTTTTTCTATCACCCAGAGTGGCTGCCGGAGGGTCGCACCAACCACGGCACGCTGATCAGTCCACCCCAATCACTCGAGTCAATCCCCTTGAGCACCCCCGAGGGAGAGCGTTTCGATTGGCAGGATCTACAGGACCAATGGACCCTGCCCCTGGTTCGGGAAGGGGGCTGTGACAGCCGCTGCATGGACAGCCTGATCGAGATGCGCCAGATCCGCCGCGCCACCGGCGCCAACCGCCAGCGCATCGAGCGCCTGCTGATCCTGATGCCGGATGCGCAGGGACGGCTTGAATTCCCACAGCTCAACGGTATCGAAGGTACCAGGCTGGCCATCGCGGAAACCGCACAGCGCCAGCAACTGCTGCAGCGGTTCCCCTCGGCCCTGGCTGAGGAACACACGCCCCTGTTTCTGATCGATCCCCGGGTCACCCTGATGATGACCCACGACACATCCGAGATACCGGCCAAGCAGATTCTTCAGGACCTGGAGAAACTGCTCAAAGCCTCGCAAAGCTGGGTCAAAGGAGGGCAATATGGCCATCAGTAACGTCACCTCACCCATCGCCGCGGTCTTCACCTGGCGGGACTACTACCAGTTGACCAAACCCAAGGTGGTGCTGCTGATCGCCTTCACCGCCCTGGTCGGCATGCTGCTCTCGAGTGAAAGCTGGATACCCTGGCAGGTACTGGTGTTCGGCCTCAGCGGCATCTCCCTGGCCGCCGCCTCCGGTGCAGTCATCAACCATGTGATGGATCAGCGCATCGACAGCATCATGGCCCGCACCAGCAATCGGCCGATCCCCAGCGGTCACATGGACACCCCCCACGCCCTGGGATTCGCCCTGCTGCTCGGCGGCCTGTCGATGACGATGCTCTACTTTCTGGTCAATCCCCTGACCGCCCTGCTCACCGGACTGGCCCTGATCGGATACGCGGTCATCTATACCCGCTACCTGAAACGCAGCACCCCGCAGAACATCGTCTGGGGTGGACTGGCCGGGGCCGCCCCGCCACTGCTCGGCTGGTGCGCCGCCACCGGCGAAGTGACCCTCGAAGCCTTCCTGCTGCTGCTGATCATCTTCGTCTGGACCCCTCCCCACTTCTGGCCCCTGGCGATCCACCGCCGGGACGAGTACGCGCGGGCCGACATACCCATGCTCCCGGTCAGCCACGGAATCCCCTTCACCAAGCAGCAGGTGCTGATCTACTCGGTCATGCTGCTGGCGGTCTCCCTGCTGCCCTTCGCCATCCATATGAGCGGTTTGCTCTACCTGTGCGGCGCGCTGCTGCTGGGGCTTGGCTTCATCCGCCACGCACTAATCCTGCTGCGCAGCGAAGGCCGCACCCACGCCATGCGCACCTTCGGCTACTCCATCGTCTATCTCAGCCTGCTGTTCAGCCTGCTGCTGGCCGATCACTATCTGGTCGCCTTCATCTGACCCTGGCCGGGAACGGTTTTCCCAACCGTCCACAGCTTCGGACGTTTACCGGCAGTCCTGATTAGGAATCGCTGGACAGCTCGAATAGAGGCGGGGAAAATCTGCGGAAGGGCATGCATTTCCCGGGCGGAGAAAGAATTAATCTGTGTCTTACCTGAGTTTCACCGGCTGCTGATACACATCCGGCACAGATGAGAGCCGCTAAAAATTCACAGTGCAGTATACTGAAGTCAATCAGCATTGTTGGCGGCCCGTAACCCCGTAACGCGTCGCCCAAGGACCCTGTAGACTGACGATCAATGTTGCAATGGAGTTGTAGCCTATACCTGGAACACTTTTCCGCAATCAGTATCTATGCCAACTCACGCTCAAGACCCTTGTCATCGACAATCACCGGAGTCTGGCCTGCGCATAAGTACTTCGTCATTCTCAGGCAGACTGACGTAGACAAAGGTACCGGCAGGATTCAGCGTCACATTCCAGGGTGCACCCGCCACCGGCAGGGTGGCGATCACTTCGTTGCGGGCGGTATCGATAACCGAGACGGTATTGGCGCCGATATTGGTCACGTACGCCCGCGCGCCCGCTGGATTGACGGCAACCGCCATAGGAACTAATACCACCGTTATGGTAGCCGAAACGGTGTTCGTGGCGGTGTCGATAACCGAGACAGTATTGGCGCCGATATTGGTCACGTACGCCCGGGTACCCGCCGCATTGACGGCAACCCCACTCGGCGACATACCGACCGGTACCGTGGCCACGACGGTATTCGTCGCGGTATCGATAACCGATACAGTGTTATCTCCCCGATTCGCCACATAGACCCGGGTCGCGGTGGCATTAACCGTCACACCCATTGGCGCCAGTCCGACTCCAATCGTATCAACCACCTTAAAGCTCGCATTGTCGATGACCGACACCGAGTTAGCCTGGTTGGTGACATAGACAAACTGACCGCTCGGATCAGCCGCAACGCCGAAGGGACTCCTGCCGACCGCTATGGTCCTGACGATGGCATTGGTTGCCACATCGATCACCGTGACCTTATCGCCGCGCCCGGGGATGGGGATATAGGCAAAAGGCGCTGCCAGTGAAGCACTGCTGACAAGAAAGAGCATCACGCCCCACAACAGTCGTTGAGAGGCATTCTGAAATTGTCGGGGAAGGGAGGGAATCGAACGTCCTTGTGAAACGATCCTTTTCCGGCCTGTCACTGCGAACCGAACTACATCAATGAGTTTCATATCAAGCCCTATTTACCGCATAACAGTGTAAGAACATAGCAGCACATTTCCGCAGGGCAACCCGGGGCCTGACGATTTCTACGCATGCACAGGCGAATGATTTGGTATGATTTTCCCCAGCATGCCATCCCATAGGTATTCCTGAAGTGATCCCCAAGATCCTGGTCAACTGGTTCGACAACCTGCGTCTGCAGCTCTCTCGACAGGACGCGTTGCTGATCCTCTCCTTGCTGGGTCTGCTGAGCGGTTTTGCCGCCGGCCTGGTGATCGTGCTGTTCCGCCTGCTGGTGGAATCGGTACAGTCTCTGTTACTGCCGGGCGGCATTCCCGAAAACTACGAAGCCCTTTCCTGGATGATCCGGGGCCTGCTGCCGCTGTTGGGCGGGTTGGTGCTGGGACTCATGTTTCACCGCTTCGCCGAGGAGTTGCGGGTGCTGGGCGTACCGCGGGTGCTGGAACGGCTCATCTACCATCAGGGACACCTCTCTTTTCGCGGGCTGCTGTTGCAGTTTATCGGTGCGGCCAGCGGCTCCCTGCTGGGGCAGTATCTCAACCTGCCCAACAACATCATCCGCACCCTGGTGGGCTGCGGCACCACGGCCGGCATCTCCGCCTCTTTCGACACCCCGCTAGCAGGAGTCATCTTCGCCCTCGAGGTGGTGATGATGGAGTACACCCTGATCAGTTTCATACCGATCATGCTCGCAGCGGTGAGCGCTAACAGTCTCTCGTTGATCGTATTCGACGGTGAACGGGTCTTCGATATCGGGGGGTTCCAGCTGGGTTCCCTGCACGAACTGCTGTTCATCCTGCTGCTCGGACTGGCGGCCGGGGCGGCATCCGCCGCCTATGTCCACCTGATTCAGATTATCGGCAACCGCACCCGCCTGATGTCCACCCAGCTGCGCTATGCCCTGGCCGGCGTGCTGGCGGGACTGTTCGGTATCGCGCCCCCCAGGTGATGGGCATCGGCTACGACACAGTCAACCAGATCCTGCCAAGCGAGTCTTCGATCGCATGAAAGATTTTGGGACATCCAAGTCCACCAAAATCGATTCGATCTTTGACCGCCTATTATTGCCCCGGCCGTCCCGGTCACTGACATCACGTGATCACATCGCAAGCTCGTCACCACTCCGCGGTCAGTCCCCAAATGACTCGACGCCGTGTTCGGAGGCTCGCTTTGTATCCCCTCTGGCGCAAGGCACGACGGGTCTACAGTCTCACCTCACGGCTACCGGGGACAACCGCCTCGGCTTTCAGCCTTCCTTGGCGCTCAGCGGATGTGATTTTCGGAAGCCCTGCTAAGAATCAATCTAAGCAATTGAATTTTATCGAATTATATGGACCTTAGCCTTTTGAAAAGTATCCGGGCTAGGGGTATTATCTGCCAAGTGAGTTAGCTTCGATGATACCTTCGCTGCCGGCCATGGATAGCGAATGCGCCGGCGGGTAGTCCCCGGTAGTCGCGAGGCGATACTGGAAACCCGACGTGCCGTAGGCGCCAAAGGGGATCCAAAGATCGCATCCGAACGCGA
>JBEVVH010000092.1:0-13240 GCA_040507245.1 Candidatus Thiodiazotropha sp. | reverse complement strand
GGGACCTGAATCTACAGTTGAAACAAAAAAGCCACTGAATTCAGTGGCTTGATGTTTTTGATTGGCGGAGAGAGAGGGATTTGAACCCTCGATGGAGCTATTAACCCCATACTCCCTTAGCAGGGGAGCGCCTTCAGCCGCTCGGCCATCTCTCCGAATTTGTTGCCTTGGATATGCCTGAAGTATGCGTGCGAATCATACCCTGGCCTAGCCGTAAGGAGGTGAGATTGTACAGATTAATTGCGCGCTAAACAAAAAAAACTTCGCCGTCCCTAGCAAAGTTCTTTCTCAGAGGGCATCACCCGTTATCGCCGGGTTTCAGTCCTGTCAGTTGGTTTCTTCGGACTGCTCTCTTTTGATCCGCTCGTAGATCTCTTCCCGATGTACTGTGACATCGCGCGGTGCATTCACACCGATCCGCACCTGGTTACCTTTAACGCCCAGCACGGTTACCGTTACTTCATCTCCGATCATCAAGGTTTCGCCCACTCGGCGAGTCAGTATCAACATTGTCCAGTCTCCATAATGTTCCTTGTGATATCGGCATTCTTCTGCAGAATCTTCCACAGACTAACACCATTGCCAACCAAGCCGCCGCGTAAACGGGACTGGTGCGTGTAGTTTAGCAACTGGTATCAAGGTTAAAAAGAGTCAAGAAACCGCATCAGCCCCGATTCTTCGCCTTTTTGAGCCGATCAGGCGCATTTCAGGATCAAATTTCTTTTTCCAGCTCGAATGCGTCATGCAGAGATCTCACACCCAATTCAAGGTATTTTTCATCCACTACGACGGAAATCTTGATTTCCGAGGTCGAAATCATGCGGATGTTGATCCCTTCCGCGGCAAGAGCCTCGAACATCTTGCTGGCAATGCCCGCGTGGGAGCGCATTCCCACACCCACCAGGGAGATTTTAACGATTTTGTCGTCTCCCAGAGCCTCTCGGGCACCCAGTTCTTCCGCAGTCTTTTTCAGAATCTCATGGGCCCGTTTGAAGTCCCCGCGATTAACCGTGAAGGTGAAATCGGTACGACCGGTGTCGTGGGAGATGTTCTGCACGATCATGTCCACTTCGATGTTCTTCTCGGAGATGGGACCGATGATCTTGTGCGCCACCCCGGGTTGGTCAGGCACCCCCAAGATGGTGAGTTTTGCCTCATCGCGGGTGAACGCGATGCCTGAAATCTTTGCCTGTTCCATGTTCTCTTCCTCAAAGGTGATCAATGTGCCTTCGCCCTCTTCGAAGCTGGAAAGGACACGCAGGGGAACATTGTATTTTCCGGCGAATTCAACGGAACGGATCTGCAGGACCTTGGAGCCCAGACTGGCCATCTCGAGCATCTCTTCAAAGGTGATGCGGGACAACCGCCGGGCATTCGGCACGACCCGGGGATCGGTGGTATAAACACCGTCCACGTCGGTATAGATCTGGCATTCGTCGGCCTTGAGGGCTGCCGCCATCGCCACCGCAGTGGTATCGGAACCACCCCGTCCCAGGGTGGTGATGCTACCGTGTTCGTCGACCCCCTGGAAACCGGCCACGACCACGACCCGCCCGGCGTCCAGATCCGCACGCACGCGTGCGCCATCGATATCCCGGATACGCGCCTTGCTGTACGCGCTGTCGGTCAGAATGTGTACCTGACCGCCCGTGTAGGAACGGGCGGGACAATCGAGTTTTTGCAGGGCCATGGACAGCAGGGCGATAGTGACCTGCTCACCGGTGGAGACCAGCACATCCATCTCGCGGGGATCCGGCGCTTCCTCGATCTGCTGGGCCAGGCCGATCAGACGGTTGGTCTCACCCGACATGGCCGATACCACCACAACCACCTGGTTGCCATTATCCCTCCAACCCTTGACCTTCTCGGCCACGGCGAGGATGCGTTCAATTGAACCGACGGAGGTACCGCCATATTTCTGCACGATCAGTGCCATGATACTTCACAGTCCCATAATAACCGTTTAAAAAAGCGGCCTATTAAACAACAACGCTGTTCAAATTGAAATGACCACTTCCGATTGTTCTGCGTGCCCTTGCGGGGTGGATTTACAGGCCCAGTTGCGTCTTCACCCAGGGCTCAACCTGTGCCAGCGCCTGCGGCAGGGCATCCGGGTTACTGCCCCCTGCCTGTGCCATGTCGGGACGCCCGCCACCTTTGCCACCCACCGTCTCAGCCGCCATCTTCACCAGATCGCCGGCCTTGACCTGTCCGGTCAGATCTTTGGTGACCCCGGCCACCAGGGAAACCTTGCCGTCCTTCACGGTGGTCAACAGCAATACCGCAGAACCGAGCTTGTTCTTCAACTGATCCAGGGTATCCCGAAGGGATTTGGGATCCGCATCCTCCAGGTTGGCCGCCAGCACCTTGACCTCACCCAGGCTGATCGCCTGAGACGCCAGGTCACTGCCCGCCGCGCTCGCCAGTTTGGACTTGAGCTGTTCCAGCTCCTTTTCCAGGCGGCGGTTGCGATCCAGCAGCTGCTCCAGCTTGGACTCCACGTCCTCTCGGCCGGTTTTGATCAGTTCCGCCACCCTCTGCAGGCGCTCCTCGTCCGCTTCGATCCATTCGATGGCCCGCTGACCGGTGACCGCCTCGACACGCCGCACACCGGCCGCGATACCGGTTTCACCGGTGATTTTGAACAGGCCGATGTCACCCACCGCACTGACATGGGTGCCACCGCAGAGTTCGGTGGAGAAATCACCCATGCTCAGCACCCGAACCTCGTCGGCATACTTCTCGCCGAACAGGGCCATGGCCCCGGACTGTTTGGCCATGTCCAGTGACATGATCCGGGTTTGCACATCGTGGTTGTGGCGGATCTGTTCGTTGACCATCTGTTCGATGGTCTGCAACTGCTCACGAGTGATGGGTTCGAAATGGGAGAAGTCGAAACGCAGGCGTTCGGGATCCACCAGGGAGCCTTTCTGTGCCACATGCTCACCCAACACGGTGCGCAGGGCAGCGTGCAACAGGTGGGTCGCGGAGTGGTTAAGCGCCGTGGCTTGGCGGGTATAGGCGTTGACCTGTGCCTTCACCGGGTCACCCAGTTTCAGGGCACCCTCCTCCAGTTTGCCGATATGCGCAAACACACCCCCGGTGTACTTGCGGGTATCTTCCACCTCAAACAGTACTCCCGCGCCTTCCAGGGTTCCCTGGTCACCCACCTGGCCGCCGGATTCCGCGTAAAACGGGGTGTGATCCAGAAACACCATGCCTTGATCACCCGCTTCGAGCTGTTCCACCGACTCGCCGTCTTTCATCAGCGCGACCACTCGCGCCTCATCTTCCAGGCGTTCGTAGCCCGAGAACAGGGTCTCATGCTCCAATCCCAGTTCCACCGCATCGGACATGCTGAAATGGCTGGCCTCCTGAGCGCGCTTGCGCTGCTCCGCCATGGCCTTTTCGAAACCGATCTCATCGATGCTCAACTGGCGTTCCCGTGCGATATCCGCGGTCAGGTCTTTGGGGAAGCCGTAGGTATCATAGAGTTTGAAGACGGTCTCTCCGGGGATCACTTCCCCCTTGAGATCCTGAATCGCCTCGTCGAGGATCTTCATACCCTGCTCGAGGGTCTGGGCGAAACGCTCCTCTTCGAGTCGCAGAACCTTCTCCACCTGCTCGCGCTGCTTTACCAGCTCGGGGTAGAAGTCGCCCATTTCACGGCACAGGGGTTCCACAAGTTTGAAAAAGAAGGCTTCCTGCACACCCAGCATGTAACCGTGACGAATCGCGCGACGGATGATTCGACGCAGCACATAGCCTCGGCCTTCGTTAGAGGGCAACACCCCGTCGACAATAAGGAAGGCACAGGAGCGGATATGATCCGCGATCACACGCAGGGACTTCTCTTCCAGGTTACTGCACCCGGTCAGCTTCGCCGCTGCCTCGATGAGGTGGGCGAACAGATCGATTTCATAGTTGCTGTGCACATGCTGAAGTACCGCCGCCAGACGCTCGAGACCCATGCCGGTATCCACGGAGGGTTTTGGCAAAGGGGTCATGTTGCCTTCTGCGTCCCGGTTATACTGCATGAACACCAGGTTCCAGATCTCGATGTAACGGTCACCGTCCTCTTCGGCTGAACCGGGGGGACCGCCCCAAATGGCTGCACCGTGATCATAGAAGATCTCGGAACAGGGTCCGCAGGGACCGGTGTCACCCATGGACCAGAAATTGTCGCTCTCGAAGCGCTTGCCGCCCGGCTTGTCGCCGATTCGTGTGAAACGATTTTCGTCCACACCTATTTCTTTGAGCCAGATATCCGCTGCTTCGTCATCATCCTCGTAGACCGTTACCCAGAGTTTGTCCGCGGGCAGGCCGATGGTCTGGGTGAGGAACTCCCAGGCATAGCGGATGGCATCCCGCTTGAAATAGTCGCCAAAGCTGAAATTACCCAGCATTTCGAAAAAGGTGTGATGACGCGCGGTGTAGCCCACGTTTTCCAGGTCGTTGTGTTTGCCGCCGGCGCGCACGCAACGCTGGGAACTGGTGGCGCGGGTGTAACCGGGCTTTTCACGGCCGAGGAAAACGTCCTTGAATTGCACCATGCCCGCATTGGTGAACAGCAGGGTTGGATCGTTCTGAGGCACCAGGGGACTGCTGGGCACCACCTCATGTCCGTGCGAGGCGAAATAATCCAGAAAGGCTTGTCGAATTTCGGTGCTGGTTTTCATCGTCAGAAAGCTAATTCCCGGTTCAGGACAAACGGTGAAAGATATCAGGATCGGGGCATCAGTCAAACAGAAAGCGACGAACCAGATCGCCGGGAAAACCCCGGGATTCGAGAAAACGAGCCCTCCGGGCCGCCTCCTTGTAGTCCCCGGTCCGCTCCTGCCCGTATTTGGCGTCATGTACCCCATTGAGGAGTTCGGGCCATTCGTCGTCGTAGGGCGCCATGGCTTCCCTGACCAGGGCATCATCGACGCCCCGTTCCCGCAATTCCATACGGATGCGCACCGGCCCCTGCCCCCGGGTCACCCGGCTCTCGACGAACTGCTGCGCATAGCGCGCATCGCTTTGCAGGGAAGAGGCCTGCAGATCATCCAGAACCTGCTCGATCAATTCAGGGTCGTGTCCCCGCTGCAGCAGCTTGTTGCGCAATTCCCTGCGGGAGTGCTCCCGTGCGGCCAGCATGCGCACCGCACTGTTCTCGATCTCCGCGGCATTCGATTCGCCGCTCAGGATTCCGCCTCTTCAAGGGTCACTTCAGCCTCTAGGGATGGCATCAGCTCACCCCGGATTCGGGCCTCGATACCATTGGCGATATCCGGGTTCTCCTTGAGAAAGTTACGCACATTCTCCTTGCCCTGACCGATGCGATCCCCGTTGTAGCTGTACCAGGCACCGGACTTGTCGATGATGTTCTGCTTGACTCCCAGTTCGATGATTTCGCCTTCGTGGGAGATGCCTTCACCGTAGAGTATTTCGAACTCCACCTGTTTGAACGGAGGCGCCACCTTGTTCTTGACCACCTTGACCCGGGTATCGCTGCCGACCACTTCGTCACCCCGCTTGATCGCGCCGATGCGGCGGATATCCAGGCGTACGGATGAGTAGAACTTGAGGGCGTTACCGCCGGTGGTGGTTTCCGGGCTGCCGAACATCACACCGATCTTCATACGGATCTGGTTGATGAAGATGACCAGGCAGTTGGTGCGTTTGATATTGGCGGTGAGTTTACGCAAGGCCTGGGACATCAGGCGCGCCTGCAGACCGACATGGGAGTCGCCCATGTCACCCTCGATTTCCGCCTTGGGGGTCAGGGCCGCCACCGAGTCGATGACCACTACGTCCACGGCACCCGAGCGCACCAGCATATCGGTGATTTCCAGGGCCTGCTCGCCGGTATCCGGCTGGGACACCAGCAGTTCGTCCACGTTGACGCCGAGCTTCTCGGCATACTGAGGATCCAGGGCATGCTCCGCATCGATGAAGGCCGCTGTACCACCCATCTTCTGTGCCTCGGCGATCACCTGCAGGGTGAGGGTGGTCTTACCGGAGGATTCAGGACCGTAGATCTCGACCACCCGGCCGCGGGGCAGGCCGCCGATCCCCAGGGCGATGTCCAGACTCAGGGAACCGGTGGAGATCGCCTCGATGTTTTTGATCGCCGAGGTGTCCCCCATACGCATGACGGAACCCTTGCCGAACTGTTTTTCGATCTGCCCCAGAGCGGCGCTCAGTGCCTTTGCACGGTTTTCATCCATTTCGGTGAACCCTCATCAATTCAGTATTATTTCGCGTGGTCGGTTGGGCGGGCTGACCGCCTGTGGCTCGGAATTATCACACAGCCACAGGCTCACGTCATGAGTCATCGCGGGAAATTGGTTGCGGCTGGAAGGGATTTTCCGCGCAGATTTAAGGGGTATGCAACGAGGTGGGCCGCTTGGTGTGTCAAGAGGTAATACGGCTGTCAGCCGGCCCTGCCCGACTCCAGCGGTTCAACCTGCAACAGATCCGCCTTTGCATCGCCACGGCGCTCACGCAGACTGAGCCAGACACTCAGGCTGAAGGTGACGCTCAGCACCAGCCAGGAGGCAATCACCACACCCGGCCAACCGCCTTTGTCCCAGAATGGCTCGAAATAGAAGCCTCCCAGGGTGGCACCGGTGTAATAGAACACCAGGTAGAGAGAGGTCGCGCTGCCCCGGGCAGTCACCGCATGGCGGGTGACCCAGCCGGACGCCAGGGAGTGGGTGAGAAAAAATCCGCAGGCATTAATGAACAAACCGACTACGATCAGGACCAGTTCATGGCTCAAAGTGAAAAGCGTGCCGATCATGAACAGCAGGATTCCCAACCCCATCATGCCCGGCTGGGAACGTTTTTTCGCCAGCCGCCCGGAAAACCCCGCCGCCAGGGTCCCGGTCAGGTAGGTCAGAAACAGCATCCCCAGCCAATGACTGGATAGCCCGTAGGCCTCTGATGAGAGACGGAAGGTGATGTAGCTGTACTGATTGACGAAGATGAAGAAGTTGAGTCCGCCGATCAAGCAGGCAACCAGAATCAGGGGATTGTTGAGATGCCCGCCCAGACTGCGCAGCACTCCGCCGATGCGCATGGGTTTGGGGACAAAACGCCGCGACGGCGGCGGCAGCCAGAACACCAGCAGCAGGCACAGCAGATCAAAACCGGCGAGTGCCAGAAAACTGCTTTGCCACCCCCAGGCATCCGCCGCCAGACCACTGATCAGACGCCCGGATACACCACCGAGGGAATTAGCGCCAATGTAGAGCCCAACCGCAAGCAGTAACGCCTCGGGATCGAGTTCCTCACCCAAATAGGCCAGGGCCGCCGCTGGCAACCCGGCTATGAACACACCCTGCAGGGCGCGCAACACCAGATGCAGGGCATAGTCCGAGGCAAACGCAGTCACAAAGGTGGTGAGGCACAGCAACACCAGAGAGGAAAGAATCACCACCCGTCTTCCCACCGCATCGGAGAGCGGTCCGAACAGCAGCAGGCAACTGCCCAGCGCCAGGGTGGTCACCGACAGGCTCCAGGTGGCGGCCAGAGAGTCGATGGCGAAATAGTCGCGGACCTGGGGCAACAGGGGCTGGGTGATGTAGAGGTTGCTGAACACCATGATTGAACCGATGCACAGGGCAAGGGTTGCGCGCCAGAAATCGGGACTGCGGGCCTGAATCATGGTGATGGATGACTCCAGATCGATGGGGTGGTTTCGGATTGAGATTAACGCCTGAAGATCTATAATTGAAATATATTGTTTATATAAAGTTTATATCGATTAGTTATGGATCTTCGGCAACTACGCTATTTCAAAACCGTGATCGACCAGGGCAGCTTTACCGCGGCCGCTCAGATGTTGCATGTGGCCCAGCCGGCAATCAGTGTGGCAATCCGCAAACTGGAGTCATCTCTGGACATGACCCTGTTACAGCGTGGCGAACGACGTATCATCGCCACCACCGAAGGCGAAGTGCTACTGAGGCACGCAGAGCGCATCCTGGCAATGACCAACGGCGCTGAACTTGAGATGTCAGAACTCAAGGGGCTGACCAAGGGAGAGGTTCGCATCGGCATCCCGAGCATGCTTGGTTCCTACTTCTTTCCACCGATCCTGATGGGCTTCAAACATCGCTACCCGGCACTTCGTCTGTCGGTCTACGAACAGGGCACCCGGCGTCTGCAGGCGATGATCCGGGCCGGGGAACTCGACCTGGGCGTGGTGGTGGCGGACGCGCCTCCGGAGGATCTGCAGACCCGATTCCTGACCCGCCAGGAGATGGTGGTGTGCGTACCCCGGGACCACCCCTTCGCGGAGCTGTCCAGTGTCACCATGGAGGCTTTTTTCGACCAGGAACTGGTGGTTTTCAAGGAAGGCTACTTTCTACGCGAATTCATCGATCGTTTCAGCCAGCAACAGCAGCGGGAACCGATCATCGCTTTTGAAACCAACCTGATCCCCCTGACCAAGGCAATCGTGCGTCAGGGTTTCGCCATCACCACCTTTCTGCGCATGGTGCTGGAACAGGATACCCAGCAGGACCTGGTCGCGGTGCCCTTTTCCGAGCCGGTGTTTCTCGATCTCTCCCTGGCCTGGAAAAAGGACGGTTACCTGTCGCGCGCCGATCAGGCCTTCGTCGACTATGTCCTGAGCCATAGCGAGGGAACCGGGGAATTGCCGGGATAAGAATGTCCAGGCCTTTCAGCAGGCCTTATCCCCCGTCAGGCTCCGGTTTTGCCTCGTTCAAGTGCCAACGCTGCACGATTCGGTAGCGCTGCCCACCCGCCTGAGGATTCGTCGATTCGGCCAGTACGAATTCATTCACCGGCCAATCGATGGGTTGCTCGATAGCATCGGTACCAACCGGGTAGCTTTTTCTCAGCAGGGTGACATGGGGACGATAGGGCCGGGATTCAGCTTCAAATCCGCACTCCGCGAGACCTTCCTGAAGTCCCCGCACCAATGCCGAAAGCTGTTCCGGGGTCGCATCCGGCGCGGTCCAGAGAATTCTGGGACGGGTCCAGAAGCCAAGACGCTGCAGTCTCAGATCGAACCCAGGTGATCGGATCCGCTCTGCCACCTGAGTGATACAGCCAAGCTTTGTGGCCGGGACCGCGCCCAGAAACACCAGGGTCATGTGCAGATCCTGCGCATGATGGGGGCGTCCCGGATGCCTTGAGAAGCGCCCGACCAGGTGTGACAATGCATCGCGTACCGGAGGTGACGGCCACAGGCCGAAGAACAGACGGGAGTCACTCATGGATAAGGATCATGGTCGAGGATTTCGATCAGTTGCTGCATGGCATGCAGGGTAGCCCGGCGGCGCACCGCCTCTCGGTCTCCCTGAAAATGCCGGCGCGTACTGACCGGGTCCCTGCCGAGCATCATCCAGGCGAAACAGACGGTGCCCACCGGTTTCTCCTCCGAACCGCCCGAGGGACCGGCAATGCCGCTGATTGCGATGGCCAGGTCCGCCCCACTCCGCTGCAACGCCCCGCGCACCATCGCTTCGACGGTCTGCTCGCTGACCGCACCCCAGCACTCCAGGATCTCGGGAGAGACACCCAGCATCTCCTGCTTTGAAGCATTACTGTAGGTGACATAGCCCCGCTCAAACCATGCACTGCTGCCCGGAAGATCGGTAAGCACCTTGGCCAGCCAGCCTCCGGTACAGGATTCTGCGACCACCAACCGGTAACCCATTTGCAGCAACCGCCCGGCACACTCACGGGCCTGATTGTTCAGACCGGAGTCGCTGTCGCACACGTTTATTCCACTCCGGCCTCAGCCGGCAGTTTCTGCTCCAGCTTTTTCGCCAGTTGCTTGATCATTTTTTTCAGGGCTGAATGCTCGATGCGTTGCACTGCCTTTTGCGCGTTCACCCACTCCCTGCCCCGGAATGCCTCTTCCCAGCTTTCTTCAGGTAGGACCTCCTCCACCTGCATGGGGTAGACCTGAACGGTGCACACACCACCCCATTTTTTATATTCATACTGGCCCAGGGCTTCCTCTCCCACCACACCGGTGATACCAGCCTCTTCCAGAGCCTCTTTGGCGGCGGAATCCTGCAGACTCATGCCCGGTTCGATGATGCCCTTGGGAACCACCCAATGCTTCTGCTTGTGAGAGCCAACCATCAGAAACTCCACCTTACTGTCCTGAATCCGGTAGGGGATGACCGCAGATTGACGATAGTAGTAAGCGGGACGCTCGCGCATCTCCTTTCCATTGTGATCCGGGAACGGGAACCGGTTGCCCAGGTTGCTGGCGCGAATGATCTCCTGCAGCGATCCCTGAGCGGATTGCAGATCACTCCAATCGTCGGGCATGGCAATACGCGCCAGAGTTGCGGTGGGCAACAGCTTGCCGTCCTTGGGCAACGGAATCCGCTCGCCCTGAAGATATTCCGCAAGGACTTCCAGACTGGGATTGTGCCCGACCAACAGGACCCGTTGTGGCGTTTCTGGAATGCCGGCCAACACCTTCAGCAGATCCTCGAGGCGGGCCGCATAGATGCGCCGATCCTGAACGATGGATTCGTAATCCAAACCCATGACCTTGACGGTCTTGTCTGCGGTATCGAGCGCGCGCACCGCGGGAGAACTGATGACGTAGTCCGGCTTTAACTGATGCTGCTGCAGCCACACACCGATCAGTTGCGCACCACGCCTGCCTCGATCCTTGAGAGGCCGTTTGAAATCCTCCACCTGTTCGGCCCAATCCGACTTTCCATGTCTGAGCAGCATCAGTTCTCGCATTGTTACCTCATTCGGGTCGTTCAGCACATCCCTCTGTTAACGGGGATGTGTATCAGAAAAATACGTCATTCGAGGTCGGTCAGGCAATCAGAAAAACAGCACCAGAATCCAGCAAATCGCCACCAGCATCAGAGACACCAACACAGCGGCGGATCCCTGGTCCTTGGCACGCCCGGAAAGTTTATGATTTTCCGTACTGATACGGTCGACCACACTTTCCACCGCACTGTTCAGAAGTTCAACGATCAGCACGATCAACAGGGGCCCGACCAGCAGCGCACGTTCCACACCGTTCTCCCCCAGCCACAACCCAAGTGGCAACAGGATGATCGTCAGCAGGACTTCCTGGCGGAACGCCTCCTCGTTCTTATAGGTGGAACGGAATCCTTTCATGGACCAGCGCAGGGCATTGGCCAGGCGCCGGAGACCGACATTGTTTTCGCTTTGCATCACCATACGGGTGCTTCTTCTACCAGTTTGACAATTAAAAATCGAGTGAATAGTGAGCCAAATCGGGCTTGTCACAAATAAATAATCATCCTCTCACAAAACCGCAATCGGCAGCCACTAAGGTTCGCAGCCAGTGAACGAACCGGGAAACCTCATGTCGACACTGAAATACAAGAGTCTGTTTATTTCCGATACCCATCTTGGCCTGCGGGCCGCCCGAACCGAATATCTGCTCGACTTCCTCAAGCACACCGAAAGCGAAAACCTGTATCTGGTCGGAGACATCCTGGACATCTGGAAAATGCGCTCCGGCTGGTACTGGCCGTCGATCAACAACGAAATCGTCCACGAGATCATCAACAAGGCGAAGCGCGGTACCCGGGTGATCTACGTACCGGGCAATCACGATGAGACCCTGCGCGACTATTTCAACTTTCACTTCTCCGGCATCGACATTCGCCACAAGGTGGTGCACCAAACCACGGACGGACGACGCTTCCTGGTGCTCCATGGCGACGAGTTCGACGGTGTGGTGATGAATAACAAATGGCTGGCCCATCTCGGCAGTGACGCCTATGACCTGCTGCTGTGGCTGAACCGCTGGTTCAACGTCGCGCGCCGACGTCTCGGCTTCGGCTACTGGTCCCTCTCCGCCTACCTGAAGGCCCAGGTCAAGGAAGCGGTGAAGTACATCAGCAATTTTGAAAAGGCCGTGGTGCACGCCGCCCGGGAGCAACAACTCGACGGGGTGATCTGCGGACACATTCATCACGCCGTGATCAGTGACATGGACGGCGTGACTTATGCCAACTGCGGTGACTGGGTGGAAAGCTGCACCGCCCTCGCCGAAGAACCCGACGGCAGCCTCAAGTTGATCCACTGGGTCGACGAATCAATGCAACTACTGGATAGGAAAGAACCGGAATATGCGGATAGCGATACTGACGGACGCGTGGTTTCCACAAGTTAACGGCGTTGTAAGAACGCTCAACAAAACCATTTCACTGCTGGAGAGTTGGGGGCATGAAATCCTGTGCATCAACCCGGGGCTGTTCCGCACTCTGCCCACACCCACCTATCCGGATATACCCCTGTCCCTGTTTCCCTATGCAAAGGTGAAACGCATGCTGGAGGAGTTCCAGCCCGATGCCATTCACCTCTCCACCGAGGGACCCATCGGCTGGGCCGGACGGCGTTATTGTCTGCGCAACAACTTTCCCTACACCACAACCTATCATACCCGCTTTCCCGAGTATGTCCGGTTGCGTGCACCCATTCCCCTGTCACTCTCCTATGCCTTCGTCAGAACCTTCCACAGCAAGGCGGCGGTCACCATGGTGGCCACCCGGTCGATGAAGGAGACGCTGGAAGCACACGGCTTCACAAATCTGGACTACTGGACCCGGGGTGTCGACATCGATCACTTCATACCCAGAGAGAGTGTATTGCAGGATCTCCCCGGGCCGATCGCCATCTACCTGGGTCGTGTGGCGGTTGAGAAAAACATCCGGGATTTTCTCGATATCGACTTCCTCGGCTCAAAGGTCGTGATCGGTCACGGTCCGGCACTCGCCGAACTCAAAGAGCGCTATCCCAAGGCCCATTTCCTCGGCTACCGGGAAAACGGCGATCTGGCCAGACTGCTGGCATCTGCGGATGTGATGGTATTTCCGAGCCTCACCGACACCTTCGGTCTGGTGATGCTTGAAGCCATGGCCTGCGGCGTACCGGTTGCCGCCTACCCGGTGGAGGGTCCGTTGGATGTGGTGGAAAACGGGGTCAACGGCTGGTTGGACGAAGATCTCAAAACCGCGGTAACCCGCGCCTTGGAGGTTGATCGGGACAGCTGTCGGAAGTACGCCGAGCAGTTCTCCTGGGAGTCCTGCACCCAGCAGTTTCTCGACCTGGTGCAGCAGCATTGTCCGGAAAGTGATGCGGAGCCTTCGGTAAAGACCAGTTAGGTGCCTTTGAGTAACCATCCCCCGGCAAAGCCGGGGGCTTTCGCTGTGAACCGCTCAAAGCGCTCTATTTAACGGAGCCTATCGGCTCCTTGAGCCCC
>JBEVVH010000091.1:0-13445 GCA_040507245.1 Candidatus Thiodiazotropha sp. | reverse complement strand
GCCGGGGCACTAATAGGCTGTCAAAGATCGAATCGATTTTGGTGGACTTGGATGTCCCAAAATCTTTCATGAGATCGAAGACTCGCTTGACTTTTGTGGAAAAACTGCAGACGATTATCACAAAGCTGGTTGAGGATGTGGCGCGACTCGATGCCATGGCGAAAGAGATGGCCCAGGTGGAGGCTCGCACGGAGCGTCTGTTGGTCGACGAACGTCAGCGTATCCTGGATGTGACGGATCAGGTCCGGGTCATTGCGGAGCAGGCGGGACAGGTCGCAGACAACGCCTCGTCAGCATCGACTTCCGCTCAGGAGGTGCGTGAACTCGCAAACCAGGGTAAGACCTCCGTGGTGACGACGATCAACCAAATAGAATCCCTGGCCAGACAGATCGATACGGCCGTGGATGCCACGCATCAGATCGAGAAGGACGGCAACAATATCAGTTCAGTGGTCCAGGTGATCAAGGATATCGCCGATCAAACGAATCTACTGGCGCTCAATGCCGCCATTGAAGCCGCCCGAGCCGGAGAGCAGGGACGCGGTTTTGCCGTTGTCGCCGATGAGGTGCGCGGTCTGGCGGAAAAAACCAAGAACGCTACGATCGAAGTGTACCAGATCATGGAAACCCTGCTGGGGAGTACGAAAACCATTGTGTCGGTGGTCAATGAAAGCCAGATAAAAGCGGAAAGCTCCGTTGTCCGGGTTCAGGAAACCGGCCAGATGCTGGAGGTCATGTTGTCGCGGTTCGACGTGATGTCGGATATGAACGGTAGTATCGCATCGCATACCGAAGACCAGCGCAAGGTGGCCGATGGCGTTAGCGAAAGCTCCGAGGAGCTGAGTCAAATCTCCGGGCAGGTGTCCGGACTGTCCAGTCAAACCGGTGAGATCATTCGGCAGGTTGCCGAATTGTCATTGGATATCAAACATCTGTCGGAGCAGTTTCAAGTCTGACTTTGACGGACCTTTTTTTGTGGTATCAGGAGGATTCATGAATCGATATCAGTTGATCGCCATTTCAGTGGCGCTTGGTTTCTCATCATCGGTGAGTGCAGTGGATTTGGGGCACGGCCTCAGTTTCAAGGCTTTTGGCACAGTGGGTGCGGCGTATAGTGACAACGACGAGGCGGATTACATAACCAGTACTCATGCTCAGCCCGTTGGAGCAGGACGTTCCGATGACATAAGCTACAAAGTGGATACCAAAGTGGGTGCCCAGCTGGACTGGCAGGCCACTGAACAGATCAGCCTGACGACTCAGTTGTTGTCCAAGCAGTTTGAAGATAAGACCTGGACACCGCGAGTCGAGGCTGCTTATGTGAAATATCAGGCGACCCCGGAACTCGGTGTGCGTGGCGGCCGGATTCGTCCGTCTGTGTACATGCTTTCAGACTTTCTCGATGTCAATTATGCCAATGCTTGGGTAAGGCCGCCTGTGGAGCACTACGGCGTGATGCCCTTCACCTATATGGATGGTGTCGATTTCCTGTGGCGTCCTCAGACCGGCGATGTCACTTGGTTGATACAACCCTATTTGGGAACGGTGAAAGTGGACACTGCCGTAGATACGGCCATCGACAACGATATCGCCGGCATCGGTGCTACGGCGAGTCAGGGAGACTGGTCGTTGCGATTGGGGTATATGCGGGATCAGTTTCAATTTACCGGTGGTCCCATTGATCAAATGCTCATGGGACTCAACGGACTGTGCGCCGTCGATCCTGTGGCCTGTGAACTGGCGCGTGATCTCGACAGTGACGATGCGACCTCCGACTATATTTCATTGGGTGCGAGCTGGGATAACGGCGACTATTTCGTTTCCGGGGAGTACGCCAAAGTTCTGTTCGATGTGGATTTCGTACCTGAGATGTCCTCTTATTATCTTTCGGGTGGTGCGCGATTCGATTCGTGGACGCCCTATCTGACCTACTCTCAGTTTAAAATCGATTCGTCGGCGACCTATAGCGGAAGCGACAATGCGATTACCAATGCCATGATAACCGGCATGCGCAACAGCAACATGCAGGGACAGCACACGCTGTCCATGGGGGTGCGTTACGATTTCATGCCGAATCTTGCACTCAAGGCGCAATGGGATCATGTGACTACGGATTGCAACGATGGGCAGGCGGGTACATGCGGCGGCATGTTCGCACAAAAGTCGGATGGATTTACTGACGAGTCTCAGGATATCGACGTCGTCAGTTTATCACTCGATTTTGTTTTTTAAGTATCCGGGAGAAAGCCATGAAGCTGATAAACAAGGCCCTTCTCGTTGCACTGCTGATGTCATCCTCGATGGTTGTCGAAGCCGGTGTGGTGGTGGTTGTCGGGGCGTCATCGTCCTTGGGTGATCTGACCCAGGATCAAGTGGCGGATATTTTCCTGGGTAAAACCTCGAAGTTTCCCGATGGCAGTCAAGCTGTGCCGATCGATCAGGAGGACGGAGCGGATATACGTGCCGATTTTTATAAAAAAGTGACCGGTAAAAGCGGCAGTCAATTAAAATCCTATTGGTCGAAGCTGATTTTTTCGGGCAAAGGCCAACCCCCCAAGCAGGTGAAGGGTGATGCTGAGGTCATTCAGTCACTCGGAGCAAACCCGGGTCAGATCGGGTATGTGGCGGAGGAGGCCGTGGACGGTTCCGTAAAGGTGGTTTACACGCCTTAGGGTCGATTTATCCCTCCTTCCCCTCAAGGGGAGAGGGGGAGGTTGCCTGGAATGGCGCGTGTTGTCTCTTGGAGCTTCGTGTTCCGCCGGTTCCGGACTCTGCTTTGCTGCTTCTCGCTTGGGACACACGGGAATCTCAAGAGACGCAAGCATCAACCCATGTAGCCCGGGTGAAACGAAGTGGAACCCGGGATCCGGCAGAATGCGAAGTACTGTGGGACAACACAAAACTCTCCAGACTTCCCCATTTTCTCTCGCTCGAATTTCAATGCAGGATGGATTTTCTGACTCTTGCCGGAACCACTGTTTCATGGAATCGATGACCAGGAATCGGTTCGTGGCTAGGGCTGAGGAGAGGTAGCAGAAAGCGCCTGGTCCGTTTCAGAAGTCCTTCGTGGTGAGATCGATCGGCGATGCAAACTGAGGGTTTGAAGAGGGTACGCCTCTCAGGCTGACGCGATCAGTTCCACGGCGTTGCCATCCGGATCGCGGCAGAAAAGGGCGTTGCGCCCCGAACGGCTGAGGGTAAAGCTCAGCCCCGCTTCGCGCAGTTTCGCCTTGAGGGTATCGAGGTCATCGGTTACCAGGGCTGTGTGCCGGTCCCGGCCGCCGTGTTCCGGGCGGTCCGAGATCGGATCGGGATTCGGCAGCTCGAGCAGGTGGATCTGCTGATCGCCGAGGTTGAGCCATGCTCCCGGAAACCCAAGTTCGGGGCGATGCGGGTCTACCTCAAGGCCGAGGATATCGTGGTAAAACGCCAGCGATCGCTGCGTATCGGCTACGATCAGGCTGACATGATGAAACCGTATCATGTGATGTCGAGTCGGTTTCGGGCGCGTCCGATGGCCGCACGAACCTGATCCGGGGCGGTGCCGCCGATGTGGTTGCGGGCGGCGACTGAGCCCTCGAGGGTCAGCACCGCGAATACGTCCTCGTCGATCTGATCGGAAAAATTGCGCAGTTCCGTCAGGGTCATCTCGGAAAGATCCCGGTTTTCCGCCACCCCGAAGGCCACGGCCTTGCCGACGATCTCATGGGCGTCGCGGAATGGAATCCCCTTGCGCACCAGGTAGTCCGCCAGGTCGGTGGCGGTGGCAAAGCCTTTCATCGCGGCCTGGCGCATTGCCTCCTTGCGGCAACTGATGGCGGGGATCATCGCGGCGAAGATCTTCAGCGATCCCTTGAGATTGTCGACGGTGTCGAACAGGGGTTCCTTGTCCTCCTGGTTGTCCTTGTTGTAGGCCAGGGGCTGGCCCTTCATCAGGGTCAGAAGGCCTATGAGGTGGCCGTAGATGCGTCCGGTCTTGCCACGGATCAGCTCGGGGACGTCCGGGTTCTTCTTCTGCGGCATGATCGAGGAGCCGGTGCAGAAACTGTCGGATAGTTCGACGAAGCCGAACTGGGCGGAGGACCAGATGATCAGCTCTTCGGAGAAACGCGACAGGTGCATCATCAGGATGCTCGCAGAGGCGCAGAATTCGATTGCGAAGTCCCGGTCGGAAACGGCGTCGAGGGAGTTTTCCGCCGGGGCGCTGAAACCCAGCAGCTGCGCGGTCAGGTGTCGGTCGATGGGGTAGGTGGTGCCGGCCAGGGCGGCGGCGCCCAGGGGCATCACGTTGGCCCGTCGCTGGCCATCCTCCAGGCGGGTGCGGTCCCGTTCGAGCATCTCGAACCAGGCCATCAGGTGGTGGCCGAAGGTGATTGGCTGGGCGGTCTGCAGGTGGGTGAAGCCAGGCAGGATGGTGTCGGCCTCCTGCTCCGCCTTATCCAGCAGCGCCCGCTGCAGGGTGCGGATTGCACCGATCAGGCCGTCGACCTCATCACGCAGCCACAGGCGGATGTCGGTGGCCACCTGGTCGTTGCGGGATCGCCCGGTGTGCAACTTTTTGCCTGCGTAGCCGATAGATTCGGTGAGCGCGGACTCGATGTTCATATGCACGTCTTCCAAGGATACCGACCATTGGAACTCGCCGTTGTCGATGCGGGTACGGATCGCTTCCAGACCGCGGATGATGTCGTCCCGCTCCTGATCGCTGAGGATACCCTGCCCGGCCAGCATGCGGGCGTGGGCGATAGACCCCTGGATATCGTAGCGGTACAGGCGCCGGTCGAAATCCACTGAAGCGGTGAAGGCCTCGACGAAGGCGTCGGTGGGTTCGTTGAAGCGGCCCGACCAGGGTTTTGCGGCCACGTGACTGTCGCTCATGAAGGGATGTCCTGATGTCTGACGAGTGAAAAAAATTGCGCCGATTATAACAGGGGCCCGGATTGCCCGCATTGCTTACCCGGCCTCGACAATCTTCATGTATAGTTCGTAAAAACAGGAGCTTAACAGGCCTATGCCAAAAACACCGCCCGAGGAAGAGAACGGACGCAGCGTGCCTGAGCGGAGCCGTGCGCTGTTTTTACCGAATTTCTGCAATATACGGCCGGTATTCGCGGTGGTGGTTATCGGCGAACTGCTGGCGATTATCCTGACCCTGGCGGCGGTGGAACGCATCTCCGGATTCTGGGAACTGCTCAGTCCCCTGTCGATGCTGGTGCAGTGGGTAGGGCTGGGCAGCGCCGGTTTGCTGTGTGCCCTGAAAAAGCCGTTGGCCCGGATCGGCAACTGGGGTGCGGGGGCGAGTGCCTTCCTGATCCTGATCGGCATGACCCTGGCGGTGTGTGTGCTGGTGGCCTGGCTGGACGAGGCCCTGGGCCTGAACTTCTTCTCCATGGAGAACCGCCAGGGGCTGTTATTCCGCGCCTTGGGCATCAGCGCCATCGTGGGTGTGCTGGTGCTTCACTACCTCTACCTGCAACATCTGTGGCGACGTCAGGAGGAGGCGGAGAACAGCGCCCGCCTGCAGGCCCTCCACTCCCGCATCCGCCCCCATTTCCTGTTCAACAGTATGAACACCATCGCCAGTCTGACCCGTACGGATCCGAAGCTGGCCGAGGAGGTGGTGGAGGATCTGGCGGACCTGTTCCGGGTCTCCCTTGCGGATGCCGGCCGTCCCTCGACCCTGGGGCGCGAGCTGGAACTGGCGCGCCAGTACCTGAGTATCGAGCACTACCGGCTGGGGGATCGGCTGGAGGTTGTCTGGGCGCTCGACGAGCTGCCGGAGAAGGCGATGATTCCGCCGTTGATCCTGCAGCCCCTGCTGGAGAATGCGGTGTATCACGGCATCGAACCGGCCGCCGCAGGGGGGCGCATCACGATTGCCGGCCACTACCGGCGCAAGCGCATCAATCTGAGTATCCGCAACACCCTCCCGGCGGAACACGAATCGAGTCACCGCAAGGGCAACCGGCTCGCGATGGAGAACATCCGCGCCCGTCTGGCGGGGGTGTTCGACCTGGAGGCGAGCCTCACCGAATCCATTGTCGAAGGGGAGCATCAGGTTCGACTGGTATTCCCCCATCCCTGGTGGTGAGGTGCACGGGTTCCCGTTTCGTGGAAATCCCGCTGACAGGAACTCATGGGATAGCGGACAATGACGCAAACGGGCCGGTCGACTGACAGGAGGCAGAGACCTTGAAAATACTGGTGGTGGATGACGAAGCGCTGGCGCGACAGCGGCTGACCTCGCTGATCGGGGAACTGGGAGAACCCTACCGGGTGGTGGGCGAGGCCTCTCAGGGTGAGGAGGCGCTGCAGCGTTTCTCTGAACTCGAACCTGATCTGGTGCTGATGGATATCCGCATGCCGGGCATGGACGGACTGGAAGCGGCTCGCCGCCTGGCTCAGACCGCGCACCCGCCGGCGGTGATCTTCACCACCGCTTATGAGGAACATGCCCTGGAGGCCTTCGAATCCGCAGCCCAGGACTATCTGCTCAAGCCGGTTCGCCGGGAGCGTCTGCTGGAGGCCCTGACCCGGGCGCCGCGGCTCAACCGAACCCAGGTGAGTCCGGTTCGGGAGGTTCCTGAGGTACCGCAGATCTGCGCCAGTTTCCGGGGCGGCCTGACCACCCTGCCGCTTGACCAGGTGCTCTACCTGAGGGCGGATTCCAAGTATGTGGTGGCACGTCATCGGGAAGGTGAACTGCTCCTGGAGGAGAGCCTCAAGGCACTGCAGGAGCGCTATGCCGACTGGCTGCTGCGGATTCACCGCAACGCCCTGGTGGTGCGGCGTCACCTGCGTGGACTCGACCGGGATCCGGACGGGGTCTGCCGGGTGGTGCTCGATGGCTGCGATGAGCGGCTCGAGGTGAGCCGCCGTCATCTGCCCGAAGTGCGGCGTATGCTCCGAGGCAACCGCATCGATGAATGAAAGGCGGGTGCCGTTTCTGCAGCGAGGCCTGCTGATGGCGTGGTTGGTGCTCCTGGCAATGCCGGTCAACGCCCAGTGGGTTCCGGAACTCGATCCGGTCGCCCCGCCATTGATTGCACAGACCTGTTTTGCCTGTCACGGACCCGGCGGAGAGAGTGTCGCTCCGGCCATCCCGTCCCTCGCCGGTCTGCCCCGCCGCTACCTGGTGGAGGTCATGCAGGCCTACCGCTACGGGGGGCGTTTCAGCACCCTGATGGGGCGCATGATGTCTGCCTATGACGATGCCCAGATCGAACGCCTGGCGGACTATTTCAGTCGCCAGCCCGAACCGATGATGCGCCGGGATGTGGACTGGAATCTCCTGAGTCTGGGTCGGCAGCTGCATCGTCGATACTATTTCGAGTGTCATGGAGATCCGGTGAATGCGCCAAAACCCGGTGTGCCGCGCCTGCATGGACGCTGGATGGACTATCTGCGCTGGACCCTGCGGGACTACCTGGTGGGGATCAATCAGGGGGACGATGAGATGAGCGGGGCGCTGGCAAGACTGGTCCGCACCCAGGGAGAGGAGGGACTGGAAGCCCTATTGCACTATTACGGGCGGGGCAAGCCCTGAAAATTGCGTGATACCCATGCCAGGCTATAACATTAAAGGTTTGACACGCCGTCGCGCGAAATCTTTTGCTGCGCGGGACAAACACCTGCCGTAAACCCCGAGGTCTCCTATCCATGTCACAAGTCATCCGAATCGCCACCCGCAAATCCCCCCTCGCCATGTGGCAGGCGGAGCATGTCGCCGCGGCGCTGAAGGCAGCCCATCCCGGTTTGCAGGTGGAGATCCATGGTATGAGCACCCAGGGGGACAAGATCCTCGACACCCCACTGGCCAAGATCGGCGGCAAGGGGCTGTTCATCAAGGAGCTGGAGCAGGGCATCCTCGACGGCCAGGCCGACATCGCGGTGCACTCCATGAAGGACGTGCCGGTGGAACTGCCTGAAGGCCTGCATCTGGCGGTGATCATGTCCCGCGAGGATCCCCGGGACGCGTTTGTCTCCAAGCGTTTTCAATCCCTTGAGGAGCTGCCGGAGGGGGCCTGTGTCGGCACCTCCAGCCTGCGCCGCCAGAGCCAGCTCGCGGAGCAGCGTCCCGATCTGCAGATCAAGTCCCTGCGCGGCAACGTGAACACCCGCCTGGCGAAACTCGACGCGGGTGACTATGACGCCATCATCCTGGCCGCCGCGGGTCTGATCCGGCTGGGTTTCGAAAACCGGATCACCGCCCTGATCGGTCCCGAGCAGAGCCTGCCGGCGATCGGCCAGGGTGCGGTGGGTATCGAATGCCGGTCCGACGACGAGAGCGTGAACCGGCTCATCGCGCCATTGCATGATGTGGATACCGCGGCCTGTGTGCGGGCCGAGCGGGCCATGAATGCGACCCTCAACGGGGGCTGCCAGGTTCCGATTGCAGGCTACGCGATGCTCGAGTCCGGTCATCTCTGGCTGCGTGGACTGGTCGGCGAGCCGGACGGTTCGCGCATCATTCGCGGTGAAGTGGAGGGCACCCCGGAAGAGGCCGAAGTGATGGGCAAAGGGCTCGCGGAACGGCTCCTGGAGTGGGGCGCCGACGGCATCCTGGCCTCCCTGTATGAGGAACACTGAAACCTCTCGTGCACGCCTGGCGATTCTGGGTGTCGCGAGTCTGTTGATGGCGGGTATCCGGTCGTCCGGATTCGCCCGAGGCAAGAGCTCAGCCCAATTACGATCGGCCATGTTATGCCGAAAGGAGCCGACCTGAACCGATGTCGGATTGTGATCTGAACGGTACCGGAGTGCTGGTGACCCGTTCCGCCCATCAGGCGCAGGGGTTGGTGCGATTGATCGAACAGCACCGGGGCCGGGCCCTGGTTTGGCCGGCCCTGGAAATCCGTGAAACCGCCGATCCGGCCTCCGCGGAGGCACTCCTCGGCGGCTCCTGGGACCTGATGATTTTCGTCAGCCCCAATGCGGTGGAGTTCGCGGCCCGGCGGATCGCCCCCGGGCAGTGGCGCAGCGCCGCGGTGGCCGCGGTGGGCGCCTCGACCGCCCAGGCCCTGGAACGCATCGGCCGACCCGTGGACTGGCTGCCGGAGCAGGGTTATGACAGTGAAGGCCTGTTATCATTGCCACAGCTGGCACATCCCATCGGCCAATCCGTGCTCATCGTACGCGGCGAGGGCGGGCGGGCGCTGCTGGGGGACACCCTGGCAGAACGGGGTGCCCGGGTGAACTATGCCGAGGTCTACCGGCGGGTCTGCCCGGACACACCGGCCGGTCCGCTTCTGAGCCGCTGGCCTGGGGAGGTACAACTGGTCACCGCGACCAGTCTCGAGGTGTTGAGCAACCTGATTGCTATGCTTGGAGAGCCGGGTTGGTTATTGTTATCCCGCACCCCGTTGATGGTGATCAGCGAACGCATGCGCGATGCGGCGATGGCGCGGGGATTCAGTGAGGTGATACTGGCGGACGGAGCGGACGACCGCTCACTGGTCCAGGCAATTTGCGGATGGAAGCTGCGACAGTCGTGAGGCATCTCCGGGCCGAACCGGAGATGCTCAGCGGCGGGTTGTACAATTACAAGATGGCATGAGAAACCGATGAACGAGCAACAGCAAGCGGAACGGGATGGCTTCGGGTCTGATGGGGACAGGCTGGAGGCGATAGAAGGTGAGGTGGAGATCCTGGAATCGGCGCCGGGAGCGCGCAGTTCCGGTCGCTTGCCCATGGTTCTGGCTTCCCTGGCTATCCTGATCGTAATCGGCGCGCTGGTGCTGGGTTACCGCTACTGGGTGGACATGAAGGAGAATCTCACCCGCCTCGATCAGTCCCTGACCCAGGCCAATCAGCAACAACAGGAGCTGGCCGGCAAGCTGCAGCAGGCACGGGACAATTTCGACCGTCAGCAGCAGGAGATCGCCGCCCAGCGAGAGGAGTTGAAGCAGCAGGCGGAGCAGATCCGCGAGGAGAAAGAGGCCTCTAAACAGCAGGGTACCCAGCTGTACCGTTCCCTGACCGATCTGCAGACCCGCCTGGGGGCCAGTGAGGGACAGTGGCGGGTGGCCGAGGCGGAGTATCTGATCCGGGTTGCCAACCACCGGCTCAATCTGATGGGTGACCCGCTCACTGCGCGGGAGGCGCTGAAGTCAGCGGATGAACGCCTGAGCGCCACCGCTGATCCCGCCTGGACCGGCGTACGCGAGGTGCTGGCCCGGGAAATGACCCAGCTCAAGGCGGTTCCCGTAGTGGATAACGCCGGGATCAGTGCGGAGTTGACCGCCCTGTCCGATCAGGTTGACCAGTTGCCTCTGCTCGAGGATGGTGTGGTGAGGCTTCCCGCCGCTGGAGAAGCCGCCGAATCCGCCGGCGAGGAGGCGTCTGTTCCGCAGAACGATCTGGCACGTATCCTCGACGACTTCTGGCAGGGATTCAAATCCATGATGGTGGTGCGACACCATGATCGCCCGGTTACCGCGATGCTGCCCCCCGAGCAGCGCTATTTCCTGTTGCAGAATCTCAAGCTCAAGCTCGAAACCGCCAAGGCAGCCCTGATGGGACGCAATCCGGAACTCTATCGGGCCAACCTGGATGCCTCGGTGCAGTGGGTGAAGGATTACTTCCAGCCAGGCGATCCCCGGGTACAGGCCTTCATCACCCAGGTGCAGACCCTGGCCGGACAGGATGTGGCGCCTGCGCTGCCGGATATCTCCGGATCCCTGCGGGCGCTGCAGGCCAAGCGTGAGGCGATGAACATGGAGGCCCCCCAGTGAGAACCCTGATCGCCGCGTTTTTCGCCCTGCTGGCCGCCGTGCTGATCACCCTGTGGGTCAAGCACGACAACGGCTACGTGCTGATCGGCTACGGCCAATGGACGGTGGAAGGGAGTCTGGCGCTGTTCGTTCTGGCCGGTCTGGCCCTGTTCCTCATGATGTACGTGGCGATCCGGGTGATTTCGCGCATCTGGAGCACCCCGGAGCGGCTCAAGTCCTGGCGTCACAAGCGCCGCGGTCAACGCGCCCGGCAGGCGCTTACCCGGGGGCTGCTGGAGATGGCGGAAGGACGCTGGAAAGTGGCTGAACGTCATCTGACCCGATACGCCGCCCAGTCCGAAACACCCTTGCTCAACTACCTGGCGGCTGCCCGTGCCGCCCAGTTGCAGGGGGAGCATGAGCGGCGCGATGACTATCTGCATCTGGCCCACGAAAGCATGCCTTCTGCGGATGTGGCGGTGGGCCTGACCCAGGCCGAACTGCAGCTCGCTCACCAGCAGTACGAGCAGGCGCTGGCGAGCCTGATGCATGTGCGCAGCCTCTCACCGAAGCACGACTATGTGATGAAGCTGTTGAAGAAGCTCTACGAGAATCTGGCTGAATGGCAGAAACTCGAGGAGATGCTGCCGGATCTCAAGCGCCGCAAGGTGATCAGTGAAGCGGAACTGCAGAACCTCGAAGCCCGGGTTTACCGGGAACGGTTGAAACAGGAGTCGACGCAACTCGAGCGATTGGTGGGCTATTGGCAGAGCGTACCCCGCAATGTGCGCCAGACACCGGCGATCCTGCTTGACTATGCGCGTTACCTGATCACCCAGGATGCCGGTTCCCGCGTGGAGCCGTTGATCGTCGCGGCACTGCAACGGGAATGGGACTCGGAACTGGTAGCGATTTACGGTCGCATCGAACTGGCCGATTCGGCCCACCAGCTCGCCACCGCTGAAGGCTGGCTGAGCAAGCATACCGAGGATCCGGTGCTGCTTCTTACCCTGGCAAGACTGTCGCTGCAGAACAAGCTCTGGGGCAAGGCCCGCAGTTACCTGGAAGCGAGTATCGCGATCAGTCCCACCCCGGAATCCTATCAACAGCTGGGATTGCTGCTTGAGCGTCTGGGTGAGAATGACAAGGCCATGCAGTGTTTTCGAGCCGGTCTGAGACTGGAGCATGAAGAACCCCAACGGGCACTGCCACCGATCCAGCACCGGGCGCCGCTGGCACAGAGCCGGGAGCCCCTGCTGCCCCCGTCCCTGGCCGAGAACATCTGAGTGGGGAATTGGTGACACCTGTCAGGCGGTAGAGATTCAGGAGTCCATGGATCGAATGGCTGAGAAGAAAATCGAGAAACAGCAGCTGTGCATCGGTCTGTATGTTCATCTGGATCTGCCCTGGATGGATCATCCCTTCCTCACCAGCAGCTTCAAGATCCGCTCTGAAAAACAACTCAGGACCCTGCGTGGTATGAAGCTGCCCAACCTGAGTTACGATCCGCAAAAGAGCGACACCCAGCCCCTGCCACCAACCACGGAGGCTCCGGTGGAGGATCCTCCCTCACTGCCTGCTGAGGATCCCCTGTGGGAGGAGAAGCGCGAGCGCATCAAGGTGCTCAAGGCACGCCGCAGCAAACTCAATAAGTCGGCGGGCAACTATGAAAAGTCGGTAGAGTCGACCCGCAAGCTGATGAAGGTGCTGTTCGCAGACCCCGAACAGGCGGTGCACATGGCGGACGAAGTGATCGGCGATATGGTCAACAATCTGACCAACGATATCGATGTGACCATGCAACTGGTAAACCTGAAAACCAAAAGTGAGAGCAGCTATTACCATTCGCTCAATGTCACCGCGCTATCCCTGTTGCTCGGCCGCAAGCTGGGTCTGAATGCCGAGCAGTTGCATGTGCTGGGTCTTGGCGCCCTGTTTCACGATCTCGGGCACCAGCAGATTCCCGGAGCGATTCTTTTCAAAAAGAAACCCCTCACAACCCCCGAGATGAAGGTCTACGAGCGGCATACCCAGCTGGGAGTTGAAATGGCGCGTAAGACCGGGGTCCTGCCCGAGGAGGCGATCGCGATCATCGGCCAGCATCACGAGCGGCTGGATGGCAGCGGCTATCCCAAAGGGATGAAGCAGGAGGTGGGCATGCTCACACGCATCGTGGCCATCGTGGATCACTATGATGAACTCTGTAATCATGTGAATCCCGAACTGTCGATGTCGCCTTACGAGGCGGTCTCGCTCATGTACAGCCGGGAACTCAAGCAGTTCGACAGAGCCATTCTCACCACCTTCATCGCCAATCTCGGGGTGTATCCTCCGGGGACCGTGGTGCGGCTTTCGGATCAGCGTATTGCGGTCGTGGTGACCATCAATGCCGAGGATCTACTCAAGCCCAACGTGCTGGTATACGAACCGGAGATTCCGAAAGAGGAGGCTCTGATTTTGGATCTGTCGGAGGAAGAGCTGAGCATTGCCGAAAGCTGCCGACGTTCGGAACTCACCCCCGCAGTACTGAACTATCTCAACCTGTCCGAGTACGTGACCTACTTCTTTGATCACGTGTCCGATCTGGAAAGCGGCAAATCCTGAAAATTACGCGTCCCCGCCCGGGATAGCTCGGTCTGGGAATGTAGCCCGATGTAATGGTCTCCTCCCCTCTCACGAACGGCGTCGTAATGCGCCATGATTGAAGTTGCGGTCAATCAAAATGAGAAGAGG
>JBEVVH010000090.1:0-13445 GCA_040507245.1 Candidatus Thiodiazotropha sp. | reverse complement strand
GGCGCCTACGGCTCGTCGGGTTTCCAGTATCGCCTCGCGACTACCGGGGACTACCAGCCTTCGCTTCGCTTTCCCTGGCTGGCAGCGGTTGGCAGTCGAGCCATGATCCGGTCACCCGCCTGTACAACCGGGCGGAGTTCGATCGTCATCTGTCTCAGTTGCTGGATCGGACCGGCAGTCGTGGAGACTGTCACTGTGTGCTGTATCTCGACGTGGATCGCTTCATCGTGGTGAACGACAATTGCGGTCACGCCGCCGGTGACGAGTTGTTGTGGCAACTGGCCGGGTTGATGAAACGCTCGATTCGCAGTTCTGACATGCTGGCTCGTCTGGGTGGCGATGAGTTCGGTATCCTGTTGAGTCAATGTACCCGGGAATCCGCTGAACGGATTGCTGAATCGATTCGCTCGAATGTGCAGGACTTCTGTTTCAGCTGGGGTGAAAAGTCCTTTCCCCAGAGTGTCAGTATCGGCATGGTGCCGATCAACGAGCAGAACGTAAGCGTTCAGCAGGTTATGAGCTACGCCGACATGGCCTGTATCACGGCCAAGGAGGAGGGGCGCAACAAGATCCATGTCTACCATCCGCAGGAGAGCTCTGCGGCCAAGCGGCACGGGGAGGCCCAATGGGTGACCCGGATTCGCCAGGCCCTCGAGGCGGATCTACTCGCCCTGTATGTGCAGCCGATCACCTCGCTGCAACCCGGGAACAGCGAGGTGCAGCATGTCGAGGTGCTGATCCGTCTGCTGGATCCGGATGGGGACATTATCGCTCCGGGGGTGTTTATTCCTGCCGCGGAACGCTTTGGACTGATGCCGGCGGTGGATCGCTGGGTTGTGGCCAGGGTGGTGGAGTATATCTGCGACAACCGACAAAGCTGCCTTGCCATGGGGCGGCGCTTTTTTGTCAACCTCTCAGGTCTCTCGCTGTGTGATGATGGGTTTCTCCAGTGGCTGCTCGAGATCATTCAGAGCCAGGATATCCCCTGTGGAATGCTGTGTTTCGAGCTGACTGAAACCGTGGCCATCTCCAATCTGAGTACGGCGGAACATTTCATGCGCTCACTGCAGCGCATCGGCTGTGAATTCGCCCTGGATAACTTTGGCAGCGGGCTCTCCTCCTTCGCCTATCTGAAGCACCTGCCGGTGGAATATCTGAAGATCGACGGGGCCTTCGTCAAGGACATGTTGGAGAACGATATCGATGAATCCATGGTGGATGCAATCAACCACATCGGCCATGTCATGGGCCTCGAAACCATTGCCGAATTCGTGGAGAGTGCGCAGATCCGCGACCGCTTGATGGAACTCGGGGTCGATTACGCTCAGGGCTACGCGATTTGCCGGCCCTTTCCCATCACTCAACTGCTCGATCGCTAGCATTAACTCGGCACCTGACAGGCTGTAGAAGTTCTACGCAGACGGTACGATCCCGCGTTGAAAACCGTCTCAGAATGCTCAATTGGAGCTCGCGACGTTCAAACAGCCCGCCCCGGATTTCCTGAGGGCTGTTCCCGGGTTCCGCTACGCTGCACCCGGGCTACGGATCGGCACAAGCGGGAATCTCAAGAGGAGCGAGCATCACCCGTGTAGCCCGGGTGAAACGCAGTGAAACCCGGGATCCGGCAGAATACGAAGCATTGCGGGATCATACAAAACCCTCCAGACGTCTGCATTCGCCCTGAGTGCAGAAATCCAGGCAGTATGGCTGAACATGGCATATTCAGGTGCCAAGTTAACAGGCGCTTAAATTAGCGGCCGTTCAGTCGCCCAGTCTCTGAATGGGGGCTCACACGGTCACCACCAGGCGGATCGCATCGAGCCTGAGGCGAATCTGCTTCAGGTGCTGATGCAACGCAATCCCCTGATCCTGCAACATCACGATCTCTTCCTGGCGCACCGACGGGTTGTGTTTCTTCAACGCCTGCAGCCGCTGTATTTCATTCGAGTAGTGCTGTGTCATGCGACCCACCGCCTGCTCAGTGAGTTTACTGATGACTCCCCGGGCTCGGGTTTCCGCCTGCTCCAGGAGTTGCACGATCACGGGGCGATAGTGTTTGAGCACCGCCTGAAGTTGCACCGCTTCCATGCCCTGGGCCTGATTGATCAGGGTATCGCTGTCGATGCGCTGATCCCAGCGGTTTCCTCGGCTATCGAGCAACACCCGTTCCAGGGTCGGTGGCAGGAAACGACTCACCTGGAGCGGTCGGGGTGCCGGGCACTCCACCACGAACAGGGCTTCCAAAAGCAGTTGCCCTTTGCCCAACTCGTCGGACTGGACGATTATCGAGGCGGCATTACCTGTCTGCTGGCTGAGGATCTGGTCCATGGCATTGCCGACCAGGGGGTGCTCCCAGGTCAGGAACTGGCGCTCCTCATGGCTGAGTGCATCACACCGGTCGAGCGTCACGGTCAAACCCTCTTCCGGCAGTCCGGGCAGGCTCCCGGCGATCACCTGTTCACCCGGTTTGAGCACCAGGCCTGCCTCGCCCAGGGGTTCGGTGTCGATGTTGTAGCTGTCGAACAGTCGCTGCAGGTATTCATCCAGTTCAGCGGAGGCATCCTGCTGACGTACCTGGGCGACCAGTTCGCCGGCCCGGGGCTCCCGGCAACTGCTCAGTTCCAGGAGATGGTCACGGCCCTGACGCAGTCGCTCCTGAATCGCCCGACGGATCTCCCGGGTTTCGCGGATCAATGGGTCTAGATCCAGTATTTGCGCGGATTCCAAGCTCTGGAACAGGGTTTCGGACATGGCCTCGAAGATGCTCTGTGCGCCGCTGACAGGCTGACGGAACCCTTCCAGCCCATCCCGGTACCAGTGAAACATCACCGCCGGCGGACCCGGTTCCAGGTAGGGCACATGGATCTGAATGGTCTGCTTCTGGCCAATCCGGTCGAGCCGACCGATGCGTTGTTCAAGAAGATCCGGGTCCAGCGGCAGATCGAACAGCACCAGGTGGTGGGCAAACTGGAAATTGCGTCCTTCGCTGCCGATCTCCGAGCAGATCAGCAGACGGGCCCCTTGCGGGTCTGCAAACCAGGCCGCTGCCCGATCCCGCTCAATGATGCTCATGCCCTGATGAAACAGTCCGCTGGCGACCCCCGAGCGCAGGCGCAGAGCCTCCTGCAGCTCCATTGCCGTTTCAGCCTGGGCGCAGATCAACAGGTATTTCTCTTGCGGATTGTCTTTCAGTGCCCCGATCAGCCAGGAAACCCGGGGGTCCTGCTGCCACCAATCGCTGAATCCATGGCTGGCATAGAGCCGTTCAGGGGTCAGCCGCAGGGCCAGGGGAGTGTCCGGATCCGCGCTTTTGAGGCAATCCTGGTATGCCTCGGGCATGGGTAACGGCACCGCCTGCAGGGCTCTTTGCGGGAAACCGCTGATCCGGTGCCGGGTATTGCGAAACAGCACCCGGCCGGTGCCATGCCGGTCGAGCAGCATATCGATCAGGGACTCCCGGGCGGACTGGCGCTCCTCTTCGCTGGCCTGCTCATTGGTCAGGCTGCGCAGCAACGGCAGGCTGGCGTCCTCATCCAGCCGGTTCAGCAGGGTGCGGGTTGCGGTCTCGGGCAGCGCCTGCTGCTGTAACAGATACTCCACCGCCTCCGCCACCGGCTCATACAGCCGCTCCTCCTCGAGGAATTGGTGCAGATCGTAGTAGCGGTCAGGGTCGAGCAGTCGCAGGCGCGCGAAATGGCCCGCCTGGCCCAATTGCTCGGGGGTGGCGGTGAGGAGCAGGATTCCGGGGGTTCTCAGCGCCAGGGCCTCCACCAAAAGGTACTCCGCGCTGGGGTCCTCCTCCGACCAGGTCAGGTGATGGGCCTCGTCAACGATCAGCAGGTCCCACTCACCCTCCAGGGCCTGGCTCAGGCGTTGCGGATTCTCCTGAAACAGGCCCAGGCTACACAGGATCCGTTGCTCCGCATGGAAAGGGTTGTCCGATTCACCCGAGTCCTGGATGGCCTGGCAGGCCTCCTCGTCGAAGATACGGAAACTCAGATTGAAACGCCGCAGCAGTTCCACCAGCCATTGATGCACCAGTGGGTCGGGTACCAGGATCAGCACCCGGATGGCCCGCCCGGTGAGCAGTTGCTGATGCAGAATCAGGCAGGCCTCGATGGTCTTGCCCAAACCCACTTCATCCGCCAGGAGTACCCGCGGGGCAGGGCGTCCCGCCACCTCATGGGCGATGTACAGCTGGTGGGGGATCAGGTCGATGCGCGCTCCGGCCAGTCCCAGACAAGGGGACTGCTGGTAATTTCCCAGTTGTGACAAGGTGTGGTAGCGCAGATTGAACCAGTGCGGCGGGTCGATCTGGCCGCTGAGCAGGCGCTGCTTGGGCTGGTCGATACGCAGCATATGGCTGAGCCGGGACTCCTCCAGGCTCACCCGGGTGCCGTCTTCCCTTTCTCCGATGTAGGTGAGTAGTCCGGCTTCCTCCCGGGTCTCCTGTACCTGCATGGACCAGCCGTCCAGACTTTCGATCCGGTCCCCCGGAACGAAGTTGAGCCGGGTCAGGGGCGCACCCTGGTCTGCGTATATGCGGGTTTCCCCAACCGCCGGGAAGTCGATGGTGACCCGACGCTGCGCGCATCCGGTGACGATTCCGAGGCCCAGTTCCGATTCACTCTCGCTGATCCAACGCTGTCCTGCCTGGAAACCCGTCATATGCCGACCCCGGATGGAAAAGGGGCCGATGATAATGGTATCGGCTCACGGGTGCCATATGCGTAACCGGTTTCCTGTGAATCACTCAACAGAGAGCCGGCTTGATAGTAGAATGGCGCGGACCTACCGGATGCGAGAATTGCCTCATGCTAGAAAAGACCTTTGAAACCCTGCTCTGGAACAGTCGCCTGATCGTCCTGGCGGCGGTAATCGCCAGCCTGGCCGGCTCAGTGGCGATGTTTTACATGGCCTCCGTGGACGCGGTGATCATGATCAGTCATATGGGTGAATACGCCTCGTCCGGGCTGTCCGGTGAAGAACGGGTCGCCCTGCGTTCAGCCACCGTGACCCATGTGGTGGAGATTGTCGACGGCTACCTGCTGGCCACGGTATTGCTGATCTTTTCACTGGGCCTGTATGAGTTGTTCATCAGCAAGATCGACTTGGCCGAGGGTTCCGAAAGCGCCTCCAATGTGCTCATGATCACCAGCTTGGATGACCTGAAAAGCCGCCTGGCGAAGGTGGTGATGATGATTCTGGTGGTACGCTACTTCGAATTCGCCCTGGGTATGGAGTTCAAATCGCCCCTGGATCTGCTGCACTTCGCGGGGGGGATTGCGCTGCTGGGGCTGGCGCTCTACCTGTCCCACATGGCGGACAAAGGGGCCGCTCACTGAAAACCGCACCCATGCAGCCCAAGGCTCCGGGAACCTATGTCCTGGTGCTGCACTGCCCGCGCAAACAGACCCTGCGCATCGGCAGCCTGGGTACTCACACCCTGCCAGGGGGGTGGTATCTCTATGTGGGCAGCGCCTTTGGACCCGGAGGCGTGGCGGCACGCTGCGGCCACCACCGGCGGATCTCGGTCCGACCCCGCTGGCACATCGACTACCTGAGGGCCGGTTGCCGCCTGGCGGAGATCTGGTACACCCACGATCCGCATCACCGGGAGCACGCCTGGGCCGGGTTGTTGTCCCAGAATATGGGTTTGAACCAGCCCGTGGCGGGTTTCGGCGCCTCGGACTGCGGTTGCGGGAGTCACTTGTTTCATTCCGTAGTCAAACCCCAGGGTCAGGCTTTTCGACGTCTGGTGACCGATCATTTGCCCGACCACGCGGTCATATACAGGGAAATTGACTGATTGATAAATGTCTTTGATAGGCATTTTCGATACCGATAGTTTATAATCCGCCAAATTTTGGGAAGGGACTCTGAACTCATCCCGCTGATAAAAGCTGTCAACCTGACGAAATCTAAAGAGGAACAAACCTGATGAAGATGATGAAAACCATGTTGCTGTCTGCCGGTGCTGCTGTGATGATCCTGAGTGGCGTGAGCACCGCCTCCGCGACCGAGATGCTGCCTCTGGCCACCCAGCGCGGCTGCTCCGCATGTCACCAAATCGACAACAAGGTTGTTGGTCCGGCTTACAAAGAAGTCGCGGCCAAATACAAAGGTCAGGATGGCGCGGTCGATATGCTGGTCGCCAAGGTCAAGGCCGGCGGTTCCGGCGTTTGGGGTCCGGTTCCCATGCCCCCGAACGCGCATGTCAGCGATGAGGACATCAAGACCGTTGTCGAGTGGATCCTGACCCTCTAATACGGCTCAAAGCGCCACACTGACTTGAGTGGCATGAAAAAGCGCCTTACCTTTGCAGGTAGGCGCTTTTTTTTTTAACCTTGGCTTTTTGAGGAGACCACAATGAGTGTACCGCGTACCTGGATGCTGCTCGGCTTGGGAATGTTGATGATGAGCCCGGTGATCCTGGCTGCCTCGGCCGGTGACGAGGTGCAGGTCGAGGATCCCTATGTGCGTGCGGTTCCCCCGGGACAGCCCAACTCAGCCTCTTTCATGGCCTTGCGCAATACCGGTGATCAGACCTATCAGTTGGTCGGTGCAAGTAGTGACGTGGCTGAAGTGGTTGAATTGCATACCCATACCCTTGAGGACGGCATGATGCGGATGCGTCAGGTGGATCACATTGAGCTGCCCGCCGGTGAATCGGTGAGTCTCAAGCCGGGGGGGTTGCATATCATGCTGATCGGGCTTAAGCAGAAACTGGTGCCGGATGATCAGGTCCTGCTGACCTTGAGGTTTTCCGATGGGTCCGAGCGTGAAATAGCGGCACCGGTGAGAAAAATCCGCATGACCATGGGGGGCATGACCGGTCATTGATCCGATACGCCCGATGTCTGCCGATGAGCAAAAGAGCGAGCGACCGGGATTTTCCCTTGATCACCCACGATGAGTGCGTCGGTTTTTAAATCAGAGCAGGCCATGGCCCAAGCCTTCGAGGCGGGTTTGGTATCCCTGCTACAGCAGCCCGGGCTGGGCAGCTACATCCTGGTTCACGCCAATGCAGCCATTGATGCGGAACTGCATCAGCACTTACTGGACGCTTTACGCGCCCGATTTGAAAAGCTTGCTGAGCATTGCCGGCAAACCCTCTCAGAAGGCCGGGAACTGGCGGGCGCGGAAGATGATCAGGTGGTGTTTTTAAAGCTGATGGCCCTGGGTTTCGAGGGCATCGAACCGGCCCGCTTCCGCACGGAGGGGGCCTGGGAGCTTCAGTTCAATCCATTACGAGCCTTCCGCCCTTCGCGAATGAGCCGGGCCCAGGTATCCGGTATCCAACGTCCCTTTGACCCCCAGGGGTTTCATTTCAATAAGCCCTTCCTGCGCAAAGAGGCCTTCTGGAGCGGCGAACTCGAAGGAATGACGGCGGAACTGCTGTACAACAAGTTCCCGTTTGTACCCTTGCATGGTCTTCTGGTACCTAACCGCAGCGAAGGGCATCCCCAGTTTCTGACCCGGGAATATCATGATTACGCCTGGCGAGTCAGCGAAAAGTTAGGGAAAAACCTGCCACGACTGCATATCGCCTACAACAGTTATGGGGCCTACGCTTCGGTGAATCACCTGCATTTTCAGATCTTTATGGCTTCCCGGAGCCTGCCGCTGACCCGGGATTGCTGGCGGCACAATGGGGGTAATGAAGAATATTCTTTGATTTGTGAGGTTTTCGATGCGCCGCAACGAGCCTGGAAATACATTGAAGAGTTGCACGCCCGGGAGATCAGTTACAATTTGCTGTACCAACCGGGCAGGCTCTATTGCATGCCGCGCAAAACCCAGGGCAGCTATGAGCATGCACCCTGGACCCAGGGATTTGCCTGGTATGAGTTGTCGGGAGGGATGACCACGTTCAGTCGTTCCGATTTCGATACCCTGGATGCACAGGCTATCGAGGAGGAGCTGGGGAAACTCCGCCGGATGGATGTGGCGGCTCCGCCCGAGCAACCAACCGTTAAAACTCTGGTCTGATCAGCCCCAGCAGGGCATATTGGACTGGTGTTAACAGGCCCTGGGACGGTACACCAGGTGATGGTGCCGCAGTGTTCTGGTACGGCTGCTTTGCAGGTCAACGAGACATGACCCAACCCAAACCGATTTTTTAACCCCTGGGTGGGTCCGGTTTTGACCTTTATTAGAAAATTCTGCTATAGTTCCGCAGCTTTTCGAGGTCGCCTCTGTGCGTTGGCAATGCTCTGGCCGAAGGCAAAGAGGACCGGGATTCAACTATCCAGCATACTTACAGAGCAGGATTGATCATGAATAAATGGCTTGTAACCTCTACTCTCGCCCTTTGTCTTGGAATGAACCTGGCCCAGGCGGCCGGTAACGCCGAACAGGGCAAGGAAAAATCCCTGATTTGCTCCAGCTGTCATGGTGCGGATGGCAACAGTCCACTCAACCCGGTTTGGCCGAAACTCGCGGGCCAACACCCCCAGTATATTGAAAAGCAGCTGAAGAATTTCAAGGAAGGCGCGCGTAACGATCCGACCATGGCGCCCATGGCAATGCCTCTGAGTGAACAGGACATGGCTGATCTGGCTGCCTATTTCTCCAGTCAGTCCCTGCAGGGCGGTGTCGCCGCGGCGGACAAGGTGGCATTGGGAGAAAAGGTCTATCGGGCGGGTAATGCGGATACCGGCGTGGCCGCCTGCATGGCCTGTCACGGTCCCACCGGAGCCGGCAATCCCCAGGCGGTCTTTCCCGCGCTGGGCGGACAGCATGCCAGCTATATCGAGAAGGCATTGAAGGATTTTCGCGATGGTAACCGCGACAACGATGTCAACAAGATGATGCAGGGTGTGGTCGCTCGCATGACCGACAAGGAGATTGCCGCGGTGGCCCAGTACATCCAGGGTCTGCAGCGTTAACCGCAGGGCGCTGAAATGCAACGGAAAAGGCGGTATTCGATACCGCCTTTTTTGTGTCTGGACGGATTTTTTAGCGAAAATTGCGGTCGATGTCTTAAGTTTTGAGCCGGTAATGCCGTAATATTCCATGGTACCGGGGAACGAAAAAAACAGCGCACAAAAATGACCCAGCAAATCTTTGAAAATCAGTCATCCCTGGATGACAAGCAGCGTTTGCGGCTGCTCAGTTACAATATCCAGGTCGGGGCCGACACGCGTCGCTACAGCGAATATGTGACGGGTAGCTGGAAGCAGATGCTGCCGCACAAGGATCAGTTGAACAACCTCAACCGGATTGCCCACCTGCTCAGGGATTACGACGTGGTCGGTCTGCAGGAGGTGGACTCAGGCAGTTTCCGCAGCGGGTTCGTCGATCAGACCGCCTACCTGGCCGAAAATGCCGGATTTCCCTATTGGTATCGCCAGGTCAACCGTCGACTCGGCAAGCTTGCCCAGCATAGCAATGGTGTGCTCAGTCGGGTCAATCCCAGCATGATCGCAGAGCATCGCCTGCCGGGACTTCCCGGTCGGGGTGCGGTGTTGATGGAATTCCAGACCACAGAAAAGCCGTTGGGTATCTGTATCATGCACCTGGCGCTTGGCCGTCGCGCCCGGCTGCGTCAGTTTTCCTATATCAGTGATCTGGTCTCCCACTATTCCCATCTGGTGCTGATGGGGGATTTCAACTGTGGCTGCAGCTCCCGGGAATTCCAATACCTGATCGAGCGCACCAATCTGCAGGGAAGCGCCTGTGACATGATGACCTTTCCAAGCTGGCGTCCCAACCGCAAGTTGGACCATATTCTGGCATCCAGGACCCTGACGGTCTCCAAGTCGGAGGTTCTAAATTATGCGCATTCCGATCACCTGCCGATCAGTCTGGAAATCGAATTGCCGAAGGATGTAGTGCTGCCGGCTGTGGCTTAAATAATCGGGTAACAGAACCCATGAGCGAGTCCGAATGGAAAATCCGTTATGAAGACCTGCTGCGAAAGCACGACAGCGAACGGGATGCCAATGCGGAACTCGAAGAGCTCCTGACCCGGACCATCATCCGTCTGACAATTGCTGCCAACGGGCTCGACAGACGCCTGGACCCTTACCTGAAATCCGTACGTGACGCGGTTCGCGGGGGAAACGGTCCGGACCTCAGCGAGAGACTCAACGCCTTCAGTGACGGCTTGCTGCATTTCGCAGAAGAGCAGAACAAGAGTGAGCCGTCCATTGATCCAGGCCTGCTGGCGAAGCGCTTGGAACCCTTACAGCTGAGCAAGAAAGAGCTGGCTGAGGTTTCATCACTGATGACACGCTTCGCGGAAGACCCCGCATCCCTGTCAAATGATGAATTTCAATGTTTTGCGACTTTGCTTGGGCAAGGCGTCGGACTCAAGGCAGAGCGACGTCCGGGGCTTTTCGAGCGATTGTTAGGCAACGGAAACGATTCCGGGGAAGAGGGGCCCAGGCCCAATGACATTCTCCTCAATCTCCTCGAACAAGCCTCCTGGCCAGGACATTGGGGCGACAGCATCAGCACCTTCAAGGGACGTCTGATCGGTAAGACACCGGATGATGCCTGGATCTCGGTGTTGCAGGATCTTCTCGAACTCTCCGCAAAGTCCTATGGCGAAGTGCAGATGGAGATAAAAGAGGCCGAGGATTTCCTGACAGAACTCACCCGGCGTCTGCAGGATTTCGGCACTCACCTGCAGAGCATTCACGGGGGACGTGACAAGATTGCCGAGCACGGCCGTCGCCTGAGTGTTGAGATGACCGGACAGATGGGGGACCTGGGGCATACCGTGCGTCAGGCGACAGACCTCCATCAACTGAAGAATGCGGTGAGCGAAAGACTCAGCCAGATCCAGTCTGTTGTGGATAGCTATCTGGTCGAGGAAAACCAGTGGCATGAACAGACCGAGGAGCGGGAAAAGGCCCTCAAGGATCGTCTCACTCAGCTGGAAACCGAGTCCAGTGAACTGCGCACCCGGATGGTGGAGGCCCATCATCTGGCGCTGATCGATGCGGTTACCGGATTGCCGAACCGGATGGCCTATGACGAGCGGGCGGCGCAGGAATTTGCTCGCTGGAAACGTTTCAAGGAACCCCTGACCATGCTGGTCTGGGACATCGACGATTTCAAATCCATCAACGACCGGTTCGGACACCAGGCGGGAGACAAGGCGCTCAAGGTGATCGCCCGCAGTCTCAACTCCCGGCTTCGGGTCACAGATTTCATCGCTCGTTACGGGGGGGAAGAATTTGTCTGCCTGCTGTGTGGCAGTTCCGGGAGTGAGGCTCTGCAGGTGGCGGAGGAGATGCGTAAATCCGTCGAGGACAACGGTTTTCACTCCGCAGGCAATCCGATTCGGGTCACCATCTCCTGCGGCTTGACCAGTTTCGTGGACGGTGACACCCTCAACTCGGTTTTCTCACGGGCCGACAAAGCCCTCTATCAAGCCAAGAGAAACGGAAAAAACTGCTGCGTTTTGGGATGATCGCAAGCTCAACAAACAGGCTGTGAGCAGTGTGTCGTACGCTGTTCCCAACTGTCCGGGATAAATCCAGTTAGTGGTACTTATCCCGGACATCGTGGTGAAAATCAGGCGGTTTTGAACTGCGAAATCATGTCGTGCAGATTATCACCTAGTTTCGACAGTTCAGCGGTCGCTTGTGCGATCTGTTCGCTTGCCAACGCCGAGTGCTCAGCAAGTTGTGAAATCTGTATCACGCTGCGATCGATCTCCGTGGCAACCGCGGACTGCTCATCGGACGCGTTGGCGATCTGAGTATTACGGTCCGATATCAGAGCTACTGAAGAGACGATCTGATCAAGAGATTCCGCTGCGGTCCGAGCTTTTTCGACGGTGACCTGAGTGGTCTCGCCACTGGGTTTAATGACGTTGACCGCGTTCTGGGTGCCGCTCTGTAACCGTTCGATCATATCGCGAATCTCCGTGGTCGCCTGCTGGGTTCGGCTCGCCAGCGAGCGCACCTCGTCCGCAACCACGGCGAAACCGCGCCCCTGCTCGCCTGCACGTGCGGCTTCGATGGCCGCGTTCAAGGCAAGCAGGCTGGTTTGCTCTGCGATGCCCCGTATCACATCCGATACGGAGCCGATGCTTTCGCTCTCTTTCGCCAGTAGATTGATGACATCCGAAGCGGAGTTCATCTCTTTAGCCAGATCGTTGATCGCGGAGGTGACGTCAACGACCACCAGTTTGCCTTTTTGCGCCTGTCCATCGGCCTCATGTGCGTTCGCAGCCGCGCCTTCGGCGCTCTCTGCAATCTCTTTGACCGTCGCCGCCATTTCAGTGACCGCGGTAGCGACCTGATGCGTTTCGCTCTGCTGGTTGGTGATGTTTTCGTGGGTCTGGTTGGTTGTGCTCGCGAGCTCGTCGGCCGCCGTCGCCAACTGGGTCCTGATATGGGTTACCTGTATGACGATCTGCAAAATCTTCTCGCTGAATCGGTTGAATGCGATCGAGAGCTTGGAAATTTCGTCTTTCCCTTTTTCGTCGAGTCGCTTGGTCAGGTCGCCGTCGCCCATGGATATATCATCCAGCGCTGCGATGGTCTCACCGAGAGGTTTTACGATACTGCGAGTAATGCTGATCGAGAGACTTAGCAATACGGTCAGAACCAGTAGCGCGATAATCCCCATGTTCATGGCGTTGTTCCAAAAGTCATCCTGCACATCGTCAACATAGATGCCGGTGCTCACGACCCATTCCCAGGGCTCGAACGCATGTACGCAGGATATCTTGTCGACTGGTTTGCTGCTGCCTGTTCTTACCCACTGATAGTTGATGACTCCTTCACCCGATTTGCTCGCCACCTGGGCGGATTCTATAAATATTTTCTTGCCATTGGGATCGCTGATACGGGAGCCGTCGGTATTGTTCAGTTCCGGTTTCAACGGATGCATCAGAATGCGGCTGTTGTAGTCGTTGACCCAGAAATAGTTGGTGTCGTCGTAGCGAATAACGGAGACTTTTTCCAGCGCCTGTTTTTTTGCCTCTTCCTCGCTCATTTCACCGCGTTGAGAACGATCGTAGTAATTGCTGATGATGCTGTCGACTGATTGGACCAGGACATTTGTCTGTGCTTGTTTCGCTTCCATCATGCCGCTGTAGAATTCAGAGGGAGCCATGACGGTCAAGACTGAAAAACCGATGATGGCTATTGAGATGATCAGCCAGAGTCTGCTGCTGATGGATAGATTTCTTAGAATGAACATTATTCGATGCTCCGGTATCAGAAATATATTTGCTGCAAACGTACCTGTCTGATGAGTCCCACTGAGTGTGGCGGGAAATTTGGGAAAATTTTTAATTTATTTTATCAATGGTGAAGATAGTCAATGACGATTCGAAGGCAATGAATTGGCTTTTAAAAGATAAATGCTCAATTTGCAGGTCTCGGATTACCATTAACCTGGCGACTAAGTATATCTGATATACTCCTCTTCCATGGAAGAGAAAATCGATGCAAGAAAATTACCACGCGAAGTGCTTG
>JBEVVH010000089.1:0-13555 GCA_040507245.1 Candidatus Thiodiazotropha sp. | reverse complement strand
AAGCACTTCGCGTGGTAATTTTCTTGCATCGATTTTCTCTTCCATGGAAGAGGAGTATATCAGATATACTTAGTCGCCAGGTTAATAGTTACCGTTGAGATATCAGATGACTTTCTCAACGGCACGAAGGGAAACACACTCTTTTGATGCCCCCTCTCCCCAGCCCTCTCCCACAAGGGGAGAGGGGGTCTATTCGGAGAGAACAGAGTTCTTCCGCACCATATGTGTTCCGCCAAACCCTGGATCAGCTTTCCCTATCCGAACTCCTTTTCCGCCCAGAGCGTTATGCAACGATTGGGTTTACTTGAGTCAATGAGCATTTTGAGGCGGATTTCAACGCAGGGTCGTACCGTCTCAGTTGTACCTCCTCACTTGGACTTCATAGAGTGTAATTGCTCGTCCACATGATCACTCACCCCTGACCAAGAATGCCCGCAACATAATCCACACAAAAAGAATCCCGCCGATCACCGCCAGCAACCCACCCAGTCCCATCACCCCCATGGCGGCCTTGGCCGGGAGACTGTCGAGCCCCTGTGCCGCACCGGCGGTTTTGCGCTGTATACCCATCGCACCGGATACCGCCAGCCCTCCGATGTGCAGCAACTGGCCAAACCCGTAGATCCAGGGCTGCCAGTCGGCCAGGCGGCCGCTCACCACGGGGTACCCCAGACGGGGCAGCAGCAGGTAGGCCATGCCCATCAGCGCCAGGGTGATGCCGACGATGGAACCGTGATAGTGGGCGGGAATGATGGTGTTGAGCCCGGAGATGAACAGGGCGATCAGCCCGCCCGAAAAGAACAGCACCATCGACATAACCAGGGCGCGTCGCAACGGGCGTTGCGCCGGGTCAGCAGCGGGCGTTCGGTAGAGACTGCCAATCACCAGCAGGCCGAGAGGGACAACCGCCAGTCCGCCCCCGTACTGCATCAGGTGAGTGAAGGCACTGCGGGATTCGATGCTAACGGTACTGTGCATGAGATAGATGATGGGTGTCCCTAACACCGGTAATACACCCACCAGGAACAGCCCGGCATACCAGGCACCACGCCCGGGCAGTTGCAGGCCCCCATGCCAGGCCAGCAGCAGCCAGGCGAGCATGATCAGTTGGGTGTAGGCGAACTGCAGGGTGTGGCCACCGCCCCAGAAAAGGTATTCGTAATAGGCCTGACCGGTGACTTCCCCGGGCATCTGCCAACCGGCAGTGAGCACCGAGGCCAGGGCGATCAGGACCGCTCCTGAGAGGGTGATACCGGCCCAGGCCGTCAGGTTCGCGGGATCGCGGGATCGCGGGATCGCGGGATCGCGGGATCGCGGGATCGCGCCGCAAACTGATCCATGCGCCCCGCAGCGTCAACAGGGTCTGCAAGCCGATGCCTACCGCGAACACCCCCAGCATGCTGAAGAACAGGGGCCGCTGCAGCACCGGAACATAGTTGTTCATCAGCGGCGCCCCCTCACCGATGAACGCGGACAGGGCGATGCCCAGGGTGCCGATCAGGCACACAGAGAAAGCGAGCACCTGGGCGGTTTTCATGAGCGGTACGGAGGGGATGAGCATGGCGCCAACCAGCCCCGCCATGGCCAGGAACCAGATCAGCACCGATTGATCCACATGCACCACCAGGGCGGTGTGGAAGAAATCGATCCAGGGGAAGAAGCCCTCGCTGCCCGGCATGCGTGACACCACCAGCAGCACCGCGAACAGACCGGCCAGGCCCAGGGCGAGCACCCCCAGTTGCAGCCAGCGGCGCACCATGCCCCGCTGGTCCGGGGTAAGATCCTGAAGATCTAGGGATCGCGCTTCAACGGGCATCGGGGCATTCTCCCTGATCGTGTAGTATGGTTGGAATCGGGCGCCACGATGGAGAGTCGGACCATCGGGGCATCGGAACAGACCGTTAACCTCCCACGTCAGTGATGAAACCGCAACCCATGCTTCCTGGCCAATACCGCCTCAGCCTGTTGACCGCACTGCTCGCCTTCTGCGTGATCCTGGTGGGCGCCTACGTGCGTCTTTCGGATGCCGGACTGGGCTGCCCCGACTGACCGGGCTGCTACGGCCAGATGGTGGTTCCCGACGCCCTGCCCGCGAGCCATCCGGACGATCCCTCGCAAACCCGGCCCCTGCACCGGGGCAAGGCCTGGAAGGAGATGATTCACCGTTACCTGGCCGGGACCCTGGGACTGATGATCCTGCTGCTGGCGGTGCTCGCCTGGCGCAACCGGGCCGACCCGGCTCAACCCCGCCTGCTCCCTGGCCTGCTGCTGGGACTGGTGACCCTGCAGGCGGCGCTCGGCATGTGGACCGTGACCCTGCTGGTGAAACCGGCCATCGTTACCGCCCACCTGCTGGGGGGATTCGCCACCTTTGTGCTGCTGGTGCTGCTGGCGCTGCGCTTGCGCCAAACACCGCTGCTCGCACCCCAGGGCCAATCACCGGGCCAGTCACCGGGACTTCGCCGGCATGCCCAACTCGCCCTGCTGGTGCTGATTCTGCAGATCACCCTCGGCGGCTGGACCAGCACCAATTATGCCGCCCTGGGGTGCACCGACTTTCCCCAATGCCATGCCGGTCAGTGGTGGCCGCAAACCGATTTCGGCGAGGCCTTCACCCTGTGGCGGGGGCTCGGGATCAATTACGAATTCGGGGTGTTGGAACACGACGCCCGCGCCGCGATTCACCTCACCCACCGGATCGGGGCATTGCTGACCCTGCTGGTGGTCGGCAGCCTGGGGCTGCGCCTGTGGCGGCAGCCTGCACTCGGGTTGCGTCGCCTGGGCAGCATTGCACTGCTGTTGCTGACCCTGCAGATCGTACTCGGGATCAGCAATGTGCTGGCTCAACTGCCGCTGCCGGTGGCGGTGGCGCACAACGGGGTGGCCGCGCTGCTGCTGGTCAGCCTGACCCAGCTCAACCGGAGGCAAAGCCACCATGAACCCTGAGCGACGAAAGGTTCCCATCATAGCGGGTGCGCTGCTCGGCCTGGCGTTGCTGCTGGTCGCCTGGTTTCTGCGCACCCCGCCCCCCTTGCCGGAACCCCCGAGACTTGAATCCGCCACCCTGCTGCCGGAGTTGCGCCCCCTGCCCCCCTTCGCCCTGAAGGATGACCAGGGCCTCGCATTCAACAATGAGCGTCTGCTCGGCCACTGGACCCTGCTCAGCTTCGGCTACACCCACTGCCCCGACATCTGCCCCACCACTCTCGCCACCCTGGCGGAGATGAAGCGCCAATTGCCGCCGGAAACCGCAGCCGTGCCCCTGGAGATCGGCTTAGTCTCCATCGACCCGAACGGGACGATGCTCGGATGCTCGCCGACTACGTGGACTATTTCGATCCCGCATTCGTCGGCATCCTCGGCGGCCCCGCCGATCTCGACACCCTGACCCGTCCCCTCGGCATCCTCTACCGCAAGGTGGTCACCGAGGGAAGTGCTCTGAAGTATGTGATGGATCACTCCGCCTCGCTGATCCTGCTCGATCCCCAGGGCCGTTACTGCGCCCTGTTCAGCCCGCCCCATGAAGCAACTCAGATGGCCAGGGATCTGCAAACCATTCTGCACAGCCGATACTGCGAGGCCGGTTGATCGCAGCCCCTGGGCGACTCCCTTCGTTGAACGACCGGAGCGTCCGGGGCTCTCCGCTTCGCCACCTGCTCAACCCTGAACCGGTGATTCGAATCAGGATGAACACAACCCGGGATTCACCCAACCGTTGCCGGGAAATTGACTACACTATGTTATGTTGACCGGCCGCCCACAGCCGGATGACGCGACAGAATAACAATCAAATCGAACAGAGACGGGGTAACGGGTTTAATGGAAGAGTCACTGCAACGGTTACTCGATGCCGAAGCCAAAGCACAGCAGATTCACCAGAAAGCGGACGATCAGCGCGAACGCATGATTCACGAGGCCCTGCAGGAGGCCAAGGCCAAGGAATCCCAGTTCGAATCGCGCATTCCCGAACTGCACCGCAGTTTCATGGAAAAGGCCGAATCCCGCGCGGAACAGACCATCGCGGAAATGAAGAAACGCTTCAACGAACGACACGCACAACTTCGCGAGTATGCGGAGTCTCGGGAGCAGGATGCCCTTGACGCGGCGTTTGCTGTGCTGATTGACCCGAATGCGGATAAGGACTAACGCACGCCTGGGCAGAGCGAGCGGCATTTTGCGGGTGTTTGTACCGGCAGAGTCCCTCTTTGAAATCCGCCCTGACAGAACCACCCAACCCGGCCGGTCGGCAGCGGGGGGAGGCCTCTTGTCATGAGTGCGCCACGCAATCATGCCTACCTGAAAACCCGGGTGAGCATTTTCGCCTCCCGACTGATCTCCCCCGATGATGTGGCGCGCCTGAAACAGATGTCGCTTCGCCAACTCGGCGAAAGCTACGGCCTGCTGCCCATTTTCGAACAGGAACTCAGCACCGGGCAGAAGAGCGGCTTTGTCGAACAGGCCCTGATTCAAAACCTGATGGATGAACTCCTGGTGCTGCTCAGGCCCCTCAGCGGCCACGCCCGGGGACTGCTGCTGTACTGGCCGCGCAAGTATGAGCTGTACAACCTGAAGACCCTGATCCGTGGCAAGCTGCACCATCTGCCGATGCAGGAGATCCGCCACAACCTGTATGCCATGCCGGAGAATATCCGCCTGCCCCACGAGTCCCTGCTGCAGGCGGAAAATGTGCTGGAAATGCTGCGTCTGCTGGAACAGGGTCCCTACTCACAGATCGCACGTCAGGCGCGACTGGTGTTCGAGGAACATCATGAGAACTTCTCTCTGGGTGCGGCCATCGACCGGCTGTACTACACCGGCATGCTGGCCCGCGCCAACATGACCGATAGCAAGGACACCCGGGGTTTGAAGAAAGCCATCGGCAGCATGATCGACCGGCAGAACATCCTGTGGATGATGCGCTATCGCCTGGTCTATCACTTCGCGCCCAGTGAGGCCTACTACCTGCTGATCCCCTACGGCGGACAGATTCAGCGCAACAACCTGTTGGAACTGGCCAACCTGGAGAGCCTCGAGGCCATCATCGACCATCTTCCGGAGCCGTTCCAGTCACTCCTGACGGGGGTCGCCCACATCACCGAAGTGCGTCAGCGACTCGACCGCTGGGTGGCCCATGAACTGCATAAGCTGATGCGCAACAGCCAGGATGCGGTGGTCTCGGCACTGTGCTACCTGATGATACGCGACATGGATATCTGGCGGGTCTATGCCATCATCCAGAGCAAGCTGCTGGAGATGGATCCGGCGCTGCTCAACGAAGCGGTCCCGAGTGGTTTTGATGGTTCCGCGATGAGTCATGAGGAGGTGGCATGACCCCGCGCCCCGGCCACACAATCGAGGTAGCCCGGCATGTTTAGCGCGTTGCCGATGAAACACATCAACATCAAGGTGCTGACCGACGATCTGCCCAGCGCTTCGGTGATCCTGGCGGGACTCAACAGCTTCAGTCCGGACAACCGGCCCTATGAGGAATCCGCACTGCCGACGATTCCCGGGCAGGATTTCCGTGAGCTGTACAACCAGGCCAAGACGCGCTTCGACAAGATTGCCGCGCTGGTGAATTTCAAACCCGAGCCTTTCAACGGGGATGTCACGCCGATCTCCGAGGAACAGCTGGCCGCCTCCAACCAATGGCTGGGCAAAGCCTGGGAGACCGGCTCCGACTTCGAGGAACGTCAACGCAACCTCACCGAGTCCTACCGCAACATCGATCAGCTCAAGGCCACCCTGGCAAATTTCAGCAACCTGACCATCGACCTGGGACAGCTGCAGCAGGACCAACCTTTCCTCGACACCCTGATCGGCATGGTGCCCACACCCCGCCTGTCACAACTCAAGGATGCCCTGGGCCTCGACGGTTACCTGCTGTTCCCCTTCCTGCAGGGTGAAAAAGAGAGTCACGTGGTCATCGTCGGCGCCAAGCAGCCCGGCCCGTCCCGTCTCAAATCCATGCTCGACACGGCGGGATTCCGCTCCCAGGACATCCCACCGGAGCTCCACTCTTCTCCCGAGACGGCCAAGGCCCGGCTCGACGAACGGCGCGCGGCCACGGAACATTCGGAGCAAGAGCTCAATGAGTCGATCCAGAAGTGGCGCGGCGAGGTGCTGGAAGACCTGGAGCGGGTTACCCGCACCCTGCACCTGGCAACCCCCTACATGGCCCTCGGTGAAGCCGCCCGCCAGAGTGGCGAACTGTCACGTCTGCAGGGCTGGGTTCCGGCCCAGGACCTTCCCCGGGTGACCTCGGCGCTGAAGGAAAAACTGCTCGACCCGTTTGTCCTGGAGAGCCGCGATCCACTGCCCGAGGAGCGTTCCCTGGTACCCTCGGTGATGCGTCACAACCGGCTCCTGAAACCCTTCTCCCAACTGGTCATGCAATACGGCGTGCCCCGCTATGGCGAGGTCAATCCCACCCATCTGTTCGCCCTCACCTACATCTTCATGTTCGGCATGATGTTCGGTGATGTGGGACATGGTGCGGTGATTCTCGGGGTCTCAATATGGATGCGCCGCAAGCTGGGCGGCTTCACACCCTTCGGCATTGCCGCCGGGGTCTCCTCCATGCTGTTCGGAGTACTCTACGGCAGCATCTTCGGCTTCGAACACCTGTTCCACCCACTGTGGATCGCCCCGCTCAGCGATCCCCTCTACATGCTCGGGGTGGCGCTGATGTGGGGCATCGGCTTCATCTTCCTCGCCTCACTGCTGAACATCTTCAACCACCTGGTGCAGGGCGATCGGCTGGGGGCCCTGTTCGGTGACAACGGTCTGCTGTCGCTGTCGCTCTACAGCGGCCTGCTCGGCACCGGTTACAGCCTTTACGCGAACGGTTCGGTGGGCGGCCTGTGGGCCACCCTGGCGATCCTCTCGCTGGTCGGCATCTTCGCCCACAAGCTGATCGAACAGGAGGCGCCGATCGGCGAACGCCTGCTGGTGGCGTTCATCGAAACCTTCGAAACCATAACCGGCTACGCCTCCAACACCCTGTCGTTCCTGCGTGTGGCCGCATTCAGCCTGAACCATGTGGCACTCGCCATCGCGGTGTTCACCCTGGCCGGCATGATGGGCCAGACCGGCCACTGGATCACGGTGGTGCTGGGCAATGTCTTCATCCTGGTCCTGGAAGGCCTGATCGTTGCCATCCAGGTCCTGCGTCTGGAGTTTTACGAAGGGTTCTCGCGCTTCTATGCGGGGGATGGGAAGGCGTTTAAGCCACTCACACTTTGACTAGAGAGTTTTGAGTTATGAGTTATGAGTTTTGAGTTAACCTGGCCAGTCAGAGCTTGGTTACTTGTTGATTCAAACAGGCATGAGCGAAGCGAATACCACAACTCAAAACTCATAACTAAAAACTAAAAACTCACTGAAAAACAGGAGATCAACATGTATTGGCTAATCGCAGTAATGACCTTGGGCATCATGGGCCTGATCATCACCGGCATCATCATGGAGATGCAACCGGCCAAGGCGGCCCGGCCCTGGTTCAAACCCACGATCGGCATCAATCTGGTGGTGTTCGTTGCGGCCCAGGCGGCGCTGATGTTCCTCGGGGTTCAGGATGTCATGGCTGCGGTTGAGCCCGCGATGGAAGGCAGCGGTGAGATCTCCATCGGTCTTGGCCTGGGCATCATCGGCGTGGGCATCCCCACCGCATTGAGCACCATCGGCGCGGGCATCGCGGTGGGACCGATCGGCGCCGCCTCCCTGGCGGTACTGGCGGAGAAACCGGAGATTTTCGGCCGCACCCTGATCTACCTGGGACTGGCCGAGGGTATCGCGATCTACGGTCTGGTCATGAGTATCCTGCTGCTGGATAAGATCTAAACGAACATGTCTGAAACCCCCAATCACAGCGTCAGAAACATCTTTGTCGGCGGGCATGCCCTGACCGACGGTTTCAGGCTAATCGGTTTTGAGACGCTCACGGACCCGGATGCGGAGCGACTGGACAAACTCCTGGTTTCGCTGATGCGCGAAAAGCAGCGGGCGCTGCTGATCATCGAACAGTCGGTCAGCCGGATCGACTCCAAGCTGCTGCGGCAGATTCGCGATGAGGGGGGGTACATCGTGCTCACCGAGGTTCCGTCCCTGCACAGCCCTGAGGATTTTCAGTCAGAGCTGGACGAAACCCTGAAACAACTGACCGGCGGCTAACCGAGGTAAACCAAGTGAACCAGGTCGAAGAACTCGAGAAAGCGATCCTGGACCGAGCCGAGCTGATGGCCAAAGAGTGCCACAGCCGCGCCGAGGCGGGACGCAAGAACATCCTCCGCGAGGCCAGCGAACGGCTGCGCCTGCGCGAAGAGAAAGAGACCCTGCTGGCCAAATCGCTGGCGGACCGGGCCTACCTGCGCAAGGTCCAGGCAGATGAGCTGAAACTGCACAGCAAGATGGACCACATGCGCTGGAACCTGGTGCAGGTGGTGGTCGAGCGGACCGAACAGCGCATGCGCGAGCTGTGCCAGGACGAGACCCGCTACTTCCAGCTGCTGCGGGACCTCCTCGCGCAGGCCGCGCGCCACATCGATGCGCCGGAGTTGCGGGTGCGGTTCAATGCCGACGACCGGCACCGTCTCAAACCGGAATGGGAAAAACTCACCGCGGGTCTCGATCCGACCAAGTCGTTTCAACTCGACAACACCACCATCGAAACCCTGGGGGGTTGTCTGATCACCACCCCGGACGAACGGGTTCAGATCGACCACACCTTCGAGGGTCGACTGAGCCGGCTGGAACGCAAGATCCACCAGGCCCTGGTCGAACGGCTGCTGCCGTCCCTGGGGGATGGACAGGCGCGGTGAGCAGACACCAATACCGGGTAGCCCGGATGCAGCGAAGCGGAGTCCGGGAAAGAACAGGCCACAGACCCACCCGGATTCCGCTTCGCTCCATCCGGGCTACAGGCACAGCATGAAAACAATGACACCCCAGAACAAGCAGGGCACGATCAAGGAGATCAACGGGCCGATCGTCACCATCCACCTGCCCGGCGTGCAGAATGGTGAGCAGGTGCGCATCGGCAGCCTCGGGCTTTACGGCGAGGTGATCTCCCTGGAAGGCGAGGAGGCCCTGGCGCAGATCTACGAATCCACCGAGATGGTCCGACCCGGCGAACCGGTGGAGGGTCTGGGGCACCCCCTGTCGGTGGAACTCGGACCGGGCCTCATCGGCGGCATCTTCGACGGTGTGCAGCGCCCCCTGGAGGAGATGTTCCTCAAGGCCGGCGATCAGATCCCCCGCGGCCTCAGCCCGCCGCCCCTGAACCGGGAGAAGCTCTGGCATTTCTTGCCCGCCGAACACCTGGAACCGAACATGCCGATCATCAGCGGCGCACGCCTCGGCAAGGTCCAGGAGACCGAAACCGTGGAGCATCGCATCCTAGTGCCGCCGAACATCTCGGGAGAGTTGATCGAACTGGCCCCTGAGGGGGACTATCATCTGGAGGAGAGCATCGGCCGGGTACGCGACCGCCACGGCCATGTGCACCATCTGAAGCTCTACCACCGCTGGCCGGTGCGCAAGGCCCGTCCCTACCAGAGCCGGGACCACGGCGTCGAGCCCCTGATCACCGGGCAGCGTATCCTCGACACCTTCTTTCCCCTGCTCAAGGGCAGCAAGTGCGCGGTGCCCGGCCCCTTCGGCGCAGGCAAGACCGTGGTGCAGCACCAGGTGGCCCGCTGGGCCAACGCGGATATCGTCATCTACGTGGGCTGCGGCGAACGCGGCAACGAGCTGGTGGACGTGCTCGACAGCTTTCCCAAGCTGAAGGACCCCTACACCGGTCGCCCGTTGATGGATCGCACCCTGCTCATCGCCAACACCTCCAACATGCCGGTGGTGGCCCGCGAGGCCTCCATCTACGTGGGTATCACCATCGCCGAGTACTACCGCGACCAGGGCTACGACGTGGTCATGCTGGCCGACTCCACCAGCCGCTGGGCCGAGGCCCTGCGCGAGGTGTCCGGACGTCTCGGGCAGATGCCCGTGGAAGAGGGTTATCCCGCCTACCTGGCCTCCCGCCTGGCCGCCTTCTACGAACGCGCCGGACGGGTCGACACCATGGACAGCGGCAAGGGCTCGGTAACCCTGATCGGCGCGGTCTCCCCACCGGGCGGTGACTTCTCCGAACCGGTGACCAGCCATACCAAGGAGATCATCCAGACCTTCTGGGCGCTCTCCAAGGAACTCGCCGATGCGCGTCACTATCCGGCCATCGACTGGGTCGACAGCTTCTCCGCCGATGTGGGCACCGCCGCCGAGTGGTGGCACGAGAACATCGACCGGGGCTGGGAGAAACGCCGCGCCCAGGCCCTGGGCATGCTGGCCCGGGACGCCGAGCTGTCGCGCATCGTCAACCTGGTGGGGCCGGAGGCCCTCTCCTCCGCCCAGCGCTGGGTGCTGGAGGGCGCTGCAATGATCAAGGAAGGGGTGCTGCAGCAGAGCGCGCTCGACCCGGTGGACACCTTCTCCTCGCCGGAGAAGCAGTTCCTGCTGCTCGACCTGATCCTTTCGGTGTATGACTCCGGCGCGGCCCTGATCGATCTCGGGGTGCCGGTGCAGGAACTCTCCGAAATGCCGATTCTGGCCGGCCTGCGCCGCTGCAAGGAGCTCTATGATTCCACCCAGATCGATGATTTGAAGGCCTTCCGGGACGAGGCCCTGAACGACTTCAAGGCCATCCATTCCGAATACGCGCAACGCGGGGAGCAGACAGCATGAGCGCTAAGGAGTATCGAACCGCCTCCTCCGCCCGGGGCGGCCTGTTGACCGTCGCCAACGTACCCAACATCGCCTTTGGCGACCGGGCGCGGATCCGCGATCAGCAGGGTAACATCCGCAACGGCCAGGTCATTCGCACCTCGGACGAAGAGGTACTGATCCAGGTCTTCGAGGGCACCACCGAGCTCGATCTGGAGAACACCTGGGTGCGTTTTCTCGACGAACCGGTGGAGATCGGTCTCTCCCCGGAGATCCTGGGGCGTGTGTTCAACGGCCTGGGGGAACCCCGGGACTATCGTCCGCCGATCGTCTCCGACCTGCGCCGCAGTATCAGCGCCTCGGCCTTCAACCCGGCGGCCCGCACCTATCCCCGGGAGTTCATCCAGACCGGCGTGTCCACCATCGACGGGCTCAACTCCCTGGTGCGCGGACAGAAGCTGCCGATCTTCTCCGCCTCCGGTCTGCCGCATAACCGCCTGGCCGCGCAGATCGTGCGCCAGGCCAAACTGCCCGACGATGACAGCCGCTTCTCGGTGGTGTTCGCCGCGATGGGCGTCTCCTATGCCGATGCACGTTTCTTCCAGGAGGAGTTCGCCTCCTCCGGGGTGCTGAGCAACGTGGTGATGTTCGTCAACATGGCCGACGATCCGCCGGTGGAACGCCTCACCCTGCCGCGCATGGCGCTCACCGCCGCCGAATACCTGGCCTTCGATCTCGACCGTCACGTGCTGGTGGTAATGACCGATATGACCCACTACGCCGAAGCCCTGCGCGAGGTCGCCACCGCCAAGGGCGACGTACCGGCGCGCAAGGGCTACCCCGGCTATCTCTACTCCGACCTGGCGGAGATCTATGAACGTTCCGGGCGCATCAAGGACCGCCACGGTTCGATCACCCTGGTGCCGGTGCTGAGCATGCCCAGTGACGACATCACCCACCCGATCCCCGACCTCACCGGTTACATCACCGAGGGTCAGATCGTGCTCAGTCGTGAGTTGCACAACCAGGGTATCTATCCGCCGGTGCACATCTCCCCGTCCCTGTCGCGCCTGATGAAGGACGGCATCGGCAAGGACTTCACCCGGGAAGACCACCCGCACGTCTCCAACCAGCTGTATGCCCTCTACGCCCGGGCCCTGGAGACCCGCAACCTGGCCTCGATCATCGGCGCCGACGAGCTCTCCGCCCGGGACCGCCGCTACCTGGAATTCGCCGACGCCTTCGAGCAACGCTTCGTGCGTCAGAGCGAAGAGGAGGACCGCAGTATCGATGAGACCCTCAACCTGGCCTGGGACCTGCTCTCGGTGTTCCCGCCCCAGGCGTTGACCCGGGTCAATGAAACCGAAATCGCCAAGTACCATCGGCACAGCGCATGACCGGCAAACGCATCAAGGCAGCCCCGACCAAGAACACCCTGCTGAATCTCAAACGGCAGCTCAACTTTCTGGATCAGGGCCACAGTCTTTTGGAACGCAAGCGGGAACTGCTCACCCGCCTGGTCTATCAGCGCATCGCCGAATACCGGGAGATCCGCGACCAGGCCCACCTGGCGGTGAAACAGGCCTACCACTGGCTCAGCCTGCTGCAGATGCGCATGGGCAGTCGCGCGATCAACCAGAGCGCCCTGGGCATCCAGCAGGTTCTGGAATTGAAGATCCTGCCACGACGCAATCTCGGGGTGGAGTTCCCCTCGGTCAGCGGGGAAGTGAAACCGCTCCGCCCGGTGGGCCTGCTCGGCACCGACCCCAGCTTCGACGACACCCGCAAATACTTCGCCGAGGCCTCCCTGCTGCTGGCCAAGATGGGCGAGGTCTCGATGAGCCTCAACCGCCTGATCGCCGAGCAGCGCAAGGCCCAGAAGCGGGTCAACGCCTTGCGTTACAACATCATTCCCCAGTACCGCAACACCATTAAATTCATCGAAAACGCCCTCGAGGAAGAGGAGCGTAATGCGCTATTTCAGGTGAAGGTGCTGAGAGAGCAGGAGCGGATTTAACCAACCCCTGCCAATCCGTTTTTACATTTCACGTAACGAGCAACCCACACCCCGTAGCCCGGATGAAGCAACGCGGAATCCGGGATGGCGTGGCGCCCACTCCGCAACCCACCTCACAATATCCAATGGACCTCAACCAGATGCACGTCACTGAGGGATAGGATTAAGAAATGAATCACACGCTCAAGAAATGTCGAAATAATTTACACATTGCTTTTAGCGGCTGTAGCTATCTGTCTGTTTTATAGCAATTAAACGAATCTGGCGAGCTTTATGCATGCATGTACGGGCAATACAACAGGGAGATTTTCTATGAAATTTGGAATTCCACGCTTCGCCGCCTCTGGCCTTATAGCTCTGCTCTTTCTGGGATCTGCCCAGGCCATACCGCTCTACTACACTTTTGAAGGTGCAGTCTCCTCTTACCCGTTTAATGATCAGACTGGCTTCCTGAGTGATATTGGTATCGCAGTAGGTGACACGGTTTCATATACCTATATGATCGATAAGGATCGGCCGGATACCACGACAACTCAACTTGATAGCAGGACAGTTAACGCGGATGGCGTACCGTTGCACTCCAATGTCTACGAAAACTACTATGCGGAACTTGTTGAATCTTCGGTATTTAGCCTAGTTCAGGATCTCTACCCCGAGCGTGGGAACGGTGAGACATGGAGCGGTGCCGGCTCTTCATTCTCAACCTATCACGAGGGCGTTTTATCGACCGAATTTCAAGCGAGTCTTCGATCTCATGAAAGATTTTGGGACATCCAAGTCCACCAAAATCGATTCGATCTTTGACAGCCTATTAGTGCCCCG
>JBEVVH010000088.1:0-13827 GCA_040507245.1 Candidatus Thiodiazotropha sp. | reverse complement strand
GTTAGTGTTCGTGCATCAATTTTTTCCATCCGGGAATAATACGTGATATCCGTTAAAATATCTCCCTATTATTGAGCCGAGTTAATAATAGCTGAACACCTTAGCGACTTCGACGATGCCGCACCGCTGATCCAACTTTTCAATATTGAACTGTCTCAATCATGCGAGTGGCAACAGTTAAATGTGGCTTTTCTGCTGACTCAGCTGTACTACAGTTTAGGCCAGTATCCGCAGGCAACTGACTATTTCAAGCGTTTTTGCAAAACCCGCGCCCAACTGGAGCCCTACTACCATGTAGTCGGCTACTATCTTGAAGGCAAGACATTGGGTGAATCTGAGACTGAGATAATTGATCGAATCAAACGCGCGGCCAAAGATGAAGAGTTTGATCAGGATCTGATTGAACGAGTGGTCAATGACATGTCAGAACCCCATTTACTTCAAAACTTTACAGCACTACCCAAATGTCCTGCGTGTGATGTATGCCAGTTATCTAACGATTGTCTGACGAGAACGAAGCTTGAAATGGCGCGAAAAGTTTATCGTCATATGTCCGACATGCCCGAACAAGCCCCGTTAAGTTGGGTGAATATCGAGGCAAATTGAGATCCGTAGATCAAATCGAATGGTTTGTTACTCTCACGCGGAAGCATAGCCTGAAATTTTCATTTTTTAGATTTCTGTCATCCGTTAACAATAGCAAAAGAAAGCATTTAGATATCAACCCAGTCGGTGCCGCCGAGTATACCAGGATTGTGATCGGTCAGTTGAAGTAGTTACACATCGGGTCACCCTGACCATTCTCACCGGGGCCATCGGTCCAGTCCGGATCGATGTAGTTGACCACCCCGTCGCAGTCATAGTCGTCGAGGGCGCACTGACCGTCATACAGGGCCGGTTGGGTGGCGCCTGAAGGCTGGACACTGTTGGGGAAGTCGCCCGTGAACACTTTCACGATCACGTCCCAGACGGATGGGTTGGTGCCACCGACATAGAATTCCTGGGGATTTTCCTCGGCGTCGACGATGCCGTCGCAATCCCGGTCCACGCAGTACTGCTGGTCTGGGGAGCCGTCCGGGATCTGTCCGGGGGTGCAGTCGGGTCCGTCGTCCTGGGGCCGGTAATTGCCATAGGAATCCGGATCGTGGTAATCCGGGATGCCGTCCCCGTCCGCATCGGTGCGCTCCCAGAAGGTGGGCGCCCCGTCGTTGTCGTCGTCTGCGTCCAGTACATCGAGGATGCCGTCATCATCGAATCGTCCAGGTCATAGTCGCCGTCACCATCGTCGTCGGCAACCTCCTCGTTGTCCCACAGGCCATCACCATCGGTATCCCGGTTGAAGGGGTCGGTGCCGATGAAGGTTTCGAACATGTTGGAGAGCCCGTCCTGGTCCGCATCGCCGGTGGGGCCGTCTTCGTCCCAGGCGTCGAGAACGTCGGGAATGCCGTCACCGTCGTGGTCCGGAAAATCATGGATGCCCAATTTCAGCCGGGTGTTGTAGCCATGGATTTTGAAGTCGTGGGCAAACTGCAAAATCTGCTCCCGGGTGAACTCCACCTTATCGAAGCCCCAGCCCCACTCCATACTGTCCGGCTTGCCGTCGTTGTCTGAGTCCGTGTCGCGGTAGTTGGGCAGGCCGTCGTGATCCGGATCGTCCCAGCTGCTGCTGTCATTTCCGTCGGTGAAGCCGTAGTGACCGGCTTCGTCACGGGTGGGAATGCCATCGTTGTCATCGTCCGTATCGAGGGCATCGGGAATGCCGTCCCCATCCGTATCGAGAGGATTGGTGCAAAGCTCCAACGGGGTCCCGCCATACAGTTCCTCCCCATCAGGCACGGAATCCCCATCGCTGTCACGGTTATTGGGGTCGGTGCCGAAACACTCTTCGATCATGTTACTGATGCCGTCATGATCGAGATCCCCCAGGGGGCCGTCATTCGGATCGGGGTCGTACTCGTCGATGATGCCGTCACCGTCGCTGTCGTCGAAATTGATCGCATGGGTCATGGGGGCGAAGCCCAGCCCCAGGGCGAGCAGCAGGGCGGGTAAGGGACGACAGTGTCGGCTGAGAACGGAGGTGGGATTTTTGATCATGGTGACTCCTGGGTAATGAATGCAACGAACTGCATGATCCCTGTATCAGCCTCGGTGAATGTCTCTGAGTTGCTTTGTCCGGGGCCGGGGTGAACTGACACGCAGAAGCCTATCCTGACGATCTCGGGATGGCCGCTGAGCCTGCGGAATCGATGGGTCATTTGAAATGTTTGTTTTTAACGGTTTCCTGGTGGGCGGCCTGCCCGTTGGTTTGTCCTGAGCCTTGATGAGTGAGTGCTCAGGTTGAATCCTACTTTGAGGCCCGGTTTGGGAAGCTCAGTAATGGGGAGGCGGCGGTTCCTGATTGTCGCCATGCAGCGGTGAGGGGTCCAGGGTGCGCAGCTTTTCATGCAGCTGGCGGATCATGGTTTCCAGGCGTTCGATGCGGTTGTGCTGCTCGGCCAGGGTCTGGCTTAGGCTGTGCAGAGTCTCTTCCTGGAAAGCGAAGCGGCTTTCCAGGTCAATCAGGCGATCTTCCATGCGGGCTCCCGTCAGGCGTTGAGTAATGGCATTACGAGTTTTGAGTTGAAGTGTTCGCTGCGCTCACGGTTTCCATCCCCCTCACCCTGGCCCTCTCCCGCCAGGGGAGAGGGGACGCATGGATCAAGCGTCGGCTCGAACTTACAGATCTATTCGACGACCCGACAGGAAGGGTACGATGTGCGCGAAAAGGTCATCCCCTCTTCCCTGGCGGGAGAGGGATCAATCATCTGTGAGCACAGCGAACACCCCAACTCAACACTAAAACTTCTTTTGGCTACTGATTCTATGGCTGAGAATCGTGGGCAATCATGATTTATTGCTTTCGTGACCCTTATTTCGGATACTGGTCATCCAGGTTCGCCGGGCAGAGCACGTTGCGCATGATACCGATCAGGTCCAGCAACTGATGGTTGCGGATGCGGTAATAGATGCGATTCGCCTCTTTGCGCGAGACCACGATGTTTTTGTTACGCAGCTGTTCCAGGTGCTGGGAGATATTACTCTGCGAGGTGCCGGTGCGTTCCACGATTTCCCCTACCGAGAGTTCGCTTTCGCCCAGTGAACAGAGGATCTTCCAGCGCAACGGGTGCGCCATTGCCTTGAGCGCGTTGGCGGTCAGGGAGGTGTCCTCGTCTTCGGATTCAGGTGGGTCTAGGGGTTCACTCATGCTTCACACTCCTTCGGATGCGGTCGTACTCGCATCCGCTTCACGGATATACCCGGTCATATCTTTGGCAATGCAGATGATATGCTGGATCTGGCCCTCGGGATCTTTGACCGCGGTACGGGAGAACAGTATCGGTACCCGGCGGCCATCTTTGGCGATGAAACGGGCCTCGATGCGGCTGAGCGCCCCGGTTCTGATCAATGCTTCCAGCCAGGTGCCGAAAAACGCACCGGCCTGTTCCTCTTCCTCTTCTTCGAAAACGTCGCCGATGGACAGCTGCATGAGGTCCGCCTCGCTGTAATGGAGCATCTTGCAGGCGGCCGGGTTGGCGGATTCGATCTCACCGTCCGGGTTGAGCACCAGCAGCGCTTCGCCCATGTGGGTGATGATGTTTTCCAGGTGCTGTTTGGCGGCGGCCAGTTGCGCGGTACGTTCGGCGACCTTCTGTTCGAGGATGCGGTTCATCTCCCGCTCTTTCTCGATCAGACGGAAATAGGTGCTGATCTTGTTCAGCAGCTGGTTATCGTCGATGGGTTTGAGCAGGTAGTCGACACCCCCGACTTCATAACCTTTCTGCTGGAACTCCTCGGTCTTGAACGCGGCGGTGAGGAAGATGATGGGAATATGTTTGGTCTTGCTGCGGATCTTCAGCATCGAGGCGGTCTGAAAACCGTCCATCTCCGGCATCTGAACGTCCAGGATGATCAGGTCGATATCCGGGGTCTTCACCGCGATATCCACCGCCGCCTGTCCCGAGGTGGCCTCGAGAATCTCCACGTCCATATAACGCGATACCAGCGTACGCAGGGTGAACAGATTGTGTTGATGATCATCCACAATCAGAAGCTTGAAACCGGCGTATCTTTTCATGCGTTCAGGTAAGGGTTCCTCAATCGGGCACGGCCGGGTCCGGGATCCGTTCGGCGCGTAGCGCACTCAGGCGGTTGATTTGCGTCATGAGCTGTTGTGGATCGACCGGTTTGGCTATAAAGGCACTGGCGCCCGCATCAAAACTTGCCGCTTGATCTTCTGCCTTGTCATGGGCGCTCATGGCGATGATGCTCAGATCCGTGAGTCCCATCTTTTCGCGTATCCGCTTGATCGTATCATAGCCGTTCAGCTCAGGCATCATGAGGTCCATCAGAATCAGGTCGAACTCCGCCTCTTCATCGAGGGTATCCAGGGCCTCGAGACCGTCCCCTGCGGCGATCACCTCGAATCCCCAGGCTTCGAGTTGCGGGGTCAGGGCAAGCAGGCTCTGAATGTCGTCGTCCACCAGCAATACCCGTTGTCCCTGGAAGGGCTGTTCCGGGGCTGCGGCCGTCTGTGCCGGTGATTCGGTGGGCACCGCCCGGTCTGGGCCCGGTTCGTCCAGTTCCTGCAACTCGACCTGGGCATCGGGCAGGGCCTTGTAATCGAAACTCAGGGGCAGGCACAGGCTGAAGGTGGAGCCGACGCCTTCCTGGCTCTTCAGGGTGATCTTGCCGCCCAGCAGTCGCGCCAGTTCCCGGCTGATGCTCAGGCCCAGGCCGTTGCCGCCAAATTTGCGGCTGGTGGAGCCGTCCGCCTGGCGAAACGCCTCGAAGACGATCTCCTGTTTGTCGGCGGGAATCCCGATGCCGCTGTCCTCCACCGCAAAACAGATGGGGCGTTCCGGGTCGGCCGGGTTTTGGTAGGCACGTAGGGTGACCTGACCCTCGTGGGTGAACTTGAGCGCATTGGCGAGGAAATTCTTCAGGATCTGGCGTACCTTATCCTGGTCGGAAAGAAACTGGTTAGGCAGGGATTCCTCGATTTCGATGACCAGTTGCAGGGGTTTGGCATCGAATTGGGGCTGAACTAGGTCCACCAGATCCTCGATCAATGCGGGAATCGAGATCTGCTGCAGGCTGAAATTCGCCCGCCCGGCCTCGATACGCGAGAGATCCAGGATATTGTCGATCAGGGTGCGCAGATCGCGTCCGGCCTCGTGGATCACCTGCAACTGCTTCTTCTGCTCGGGACTGAGTTGTTCGCCGGTCTCGTTGAGCATCTTCGACAACAGCAGGATGGAATTGAGCGGGGTGCGCAGTTCATGGCTGACGTTGGCCAGAAACTCGGATTTGTACTGGTTGGACTCCTCCAGCTGGATGGCGTGCTGGCGCTGTTGCTGTGACTGCTGGGCATGGGTTTCCGCGAGTTTCGACAACTGTTGGCCCAGTTGCTTGATCTCACTCGATCCATGCAGATCGAAACGCACCGGGGTATCCTCGCGTAACACCTGTTCAATGCCTTCACGCAGGCGGTTTCCGGTACGCTCGATGCGCAGCGCGATCCAGCGGGCCACCAGCAGCTGCAACACCAGCGCCACCACAATGATCGACATGACCCGGTTGATCAGGCCGTTGCGGAACGTGTTGATCGGCGAGGGGTCCACCGGCCGGCCTACCCACAGAGGTCCCGAATCCTCGGTGGTGAACAGAGGCACCCAGATGATCTGCTGACCCTTGCCTTCCCACAGCGCCAGCTTGCCTTCCCGGAATAGGGCTTCGAGACCCTCGAAGTCCTGGAAGGCCCGGTCCTCCTTGTCGCCGCGCAGGCGGTCGTCCAGATAGGCCCCGTCATGGGTGACCCAGAGGGTGTTGCGGTAGGCCCGTGCCATACCGCCCACATCGATATTGATCACCACTGCCCCCAGGGGCGTGATGCGCTTGGATTTGTCCGATCCCAGGATGGGGCTGATCATGCGCAGGGTCATGAAGCGGCGGGGATCCTTGTGTCCGGCTTCCGGGTTGAGGCTGATCTTGCTGGCCGCCACCCGGCCAAACTCCTGCTGCACGTTGCGCTTGAAGAAATCCTCGGAGGGCATATCCGGCAGGCTGGCGGTGGGTTCCCACTGACGGGTGCGGGGGTTGAGTTCCAGCCAGTAGCGGGGACTGCCTTTCAGGTCGAGGAACAGGATCTGAATGATGTCCTGGTGGTCCCGCAGGATCTGGTTGATCCATTTTGTGTAGCGCACCCGGGCCTGGTCGATCTGGGTATGATCGGTCTCCTCCTCGCCTTCCTGTCGCTGACCCAGGATCAGCCCGGGCTCAGGCAGCTTGGCCAGCAGTCGCAGCATCTCGTGACGACTGGCGAGATGCTCGTCCAGGTCACGAAAATCCGCGCGGAGGTTCTGCAGGTAGGCCTTGTGATAGAAGAACTCGAGCCGTTCCAGCACATAGGGCAGATTAGTGACCACCAGGGCGACCAACGGGGCGAAACCGAAGAGAAACAACAGGATGAGGATTTTGGTCCGCAGTTTCACAGCGTCATAACCGTCTCTAATCGGGTCGGCCGCCCGGGTGTGCCGGTCGAATCAGCTGATCGCCTCGATCAGTTCCAGCACCTGCGCGGCATGCCCTTTGGGTTTTACATCGTAAAGCGCATGCCGAATGATACCGCTTTTATCGATGATAAAGGTGGAACGCAGAATGCCCATGCGCTTTTCACCGTTTTTCTCCTTCTCCCGCCACACATCGTAGGCTTGGCAGACTTCGCCGTCAGTGTCGGCCAGCAGTTGCACGGTCAGGCCATGTTTATCCCGAAATGCCGCGTGACTGACACAATCATCGCGGCTGATACCCAGAACCTGGGTGTCGAGCCGGGCGAAATCGTCGACCAGGTCTGAGAGTTCCACCGCCTCGATGGTGCAGCCGGTGGTATCGTCCTTGGGGTAAAAATAGAGCACCAGGTTTTTGTCTCCTGCAAACTGCTCTGATGAGATGGGGTGCATATCCGAGTCGGGCAGTTCGAAGGGGGGCGCCTTGTCGCCAGGGTTGAGCATGATCACTCCTGTAATTGTTATCTTTAGTGGGTCGTTTATTTCGAAGTCCGGCTGCTTGACGCTCTGGGGCAGCACGTCGTGCTGATCGTTTCTCAGCCTTCAATCTGCAAGATAGTTGACACTCCCGAGTTCGGTCAACCACCTGTTTCCATACCGGACATCAGAGGTTGCTAGGTGTTGGGCCCCATCGTGGCATTTACCGCTTTTTGCTATGGGATTGAACCTGAAGATTTCTCCCGAAAATGTAATGCCAATTAATTTTCTACGCATAAACAGATACTTGTTGCTCCGTGATCGGGGCCGTGAATAATTCACACACCGGCCCCAGAGGCACCCCGGATAGTAGGCAAGGGCGAGGTTTGGTAGCATAATGGCCTGATACCCAACTGATACGAATTTCAGACGCCGAATCAGTCGTCAGCCGCCGTGCGCGGCGTTTATTTTTTGTTAGGGATGACCGCAGGCGCTTGCGGGATTGCAGAGTCGAAAAAATAGGCCTAAAGACATGTATGATGATTTTTATAAGCTCACTGGCAAGCCGTTCCAGCTGACGCCCGATCACAAATTCTTTTTCAACAGTAAAGGCCACAACCGGGCCATGGCCTATCTGCGCTACGGGTTGGAGCAGGGGGAAGGCTTCATCGTGATCACCGGGGGTATCGGTACCGGTAAAACCACCCTGGTGCGCAACCTGTTCGACGAGTTGAGCAGCATGAACGTGATGGCCGCCCAGCTGGTCACCACCCAGGTGGATCCGGACGACATGCTGCGCATGGTCTGTGCCTCTTTCGGTCTGGCTCACGAAGGGCTCAATAAGGCCACCCTGCTGCACAATCTGGAAGCTATCGCGCGTGCCCGCCATGCGGAGGGCAAGCAGATGCTGGTGGTGGTGGATGAGGCGCAGAACCTGCCGCCGCGCTCCGTTGAGGAGTTACGCATGCTGTCCAATTTCCAGGTCAACAACAAGGCCCTGGTGCAAACCTTCCTGCTGGGACAGGAGGAGTTCAAACGCACTCTGCAGAGCCCGGGAATGGAGCAGGTGCGCCAGCGCATCATCGCCTCCTATCATCTCGATCCCCTGAGCGCCGACGAGACGGAAAAATATATCCTTCACCGCCTGCAACTGGTGGGTTGGAAGGACGATCCGGGGTTCGGCGACGGGGTCTTCAAGATGATCTACGAATTCACCGGTGGCGTACCCCGCCGGATCAATGCCATGTGCGATCGCCTGATGTTGTTCGGCTGTCTGGAAGAGCTGCATCTCCTGGAAAAGGACGCGGTGCTCTCCGTGATGCAGGAGTTGGAGCTGGAAGTCAGTTTCGATCCTCCTCCGGATGAGGGACTTGAGGCGCCACATCTTGCCTCGGTGTCACCCATCCATTCATCCTCGGCGGGACTGAGCCAGGCGGTAGCGGCGAAGGAGGTCCCCCAGACCGTGGCCCATGCGGAAGAGCTCGTCTACCGTATTCAGGATCTGGAAAAGGAGATCAGCAGTCTCAAGAAGACCCTGCGTAACGAGCAGAAACTGCTGCGTAAGGCGATTCTGCTGCAGATGGACCTGGACGAGTACGAGGATATCGACTGATACCCGGGTCTGGCAGGTGTAACGGCCTGTCAGTCGAGAGAGGGGCCTATCATGGCGTCGATCATCTCGAAACCCCGAGCTTCCAGGGCCTCGGAAATGTCTTCCCAGCGGTAATCCCGGTTGCTCTCCTCGGCCTGGGCAATGATGCCGGTAGCGAACCGATAGGCTTCGTTACGGTCGAGGCCCTGTGGGACCCTTACCAGACGGATCTGTTCCGGTCGGGAACTGGGCATACCATCAATGTTTCATTCATGTGTCACTCGGCTACATTCATGCGATATTGAATTGATACTATCTCGCAACCCCTCAGGGATCAATGCGATTGGGTCGTTGGATTTTCTTTCTGCGCCTGTTCCAGCAGGACGGTGATCTTCTCCGCTTCGCGGGGCTTCGAGTAGAAATAACCCTGGGCCTCGTCGCATCCCAGATCTCTGACGAACTGATGTTGCCGTTCGTTTTCCACCCCCTCTGCGAGAATCCGTAAACCCAGGCTCTGGCCCATGCGAATCACGGTGCGGATGATACTGCGATCGTCCTCATCGGTCTCGATGTCCCGAACAAAGGACTGATCGATTTTCAGGGTCGTCACCGGCAGGTGCTTGAGCCGGTAGAGGGAGGATTCGCCGGTACCGAAATCATCGATTGAGAGGGTGAATCCCAGGTCCGTCAACTGGCGCCACAGGGGATCATCGAAGGGTTTGTCCAGCAGTCCGTTTTCAGATACCTCCAGCTCCACATGATGCGGGCTGACCCCGGTCAGTTCCACGGTGCGGCAGATCTGATCATAGGCGTCGCTGCTGTTGAAGGTCAGGGCATCGATGTTGATGGCCAGACGACCCGGATCGAGTCCCTGGTCGAGCCAGCTAAGCGTCTGATCGCAGGAGGCATTGATCACCCAGTTGGTGATGTCTCGCATCACCCCCGCATCATGGGCGACACTCAGAAACTCTCCCGCGCTGAGCAGCCCCTGCTGGGGATGCTGCCAGTAGAGCAGGGCTTCGACGCCGATGATCCGATCGTTGTGCAGATCCACCTTGGGTTGATAACGGAGCAGGAACTCCTCGTTGAGCAGCGCGCTGTGCAGATCGATCTCCAGCTTGAAGCGGTTGTGTTCCCGCTTCGCCATCGCCTCGGTGAAATAGTGGAAACCGTTGCGGCCTTCGCGCTTGGCCATGTACATGGCGGCATCCGCGTTTTTCAGCAGGGTATTGGAATCCTGGCCATCTTCCGGATAGACCGCGATACCCACGCTGGTGGTGACATGCAGAACATGGGGTTCGAGGCAGATGGGCTGTCCCAGCAGACTGACGATCTTTCGCGCCACCCGGGCGGGGGCATTGTCCTGGCGGATGTCCTCGAGTAACACGATGAATTCGTCACCCCCCAGGCGGGCGACCTCGTCATCGACCCGTACGGCCTGGTTCAGGCGTTTTGCGATCTCCACCAGCAACTGGTCGCCGAACAGGTGACCGAGGGTGTCATTGATCTTCTTGAAGCGGTCCAGATCGAGGTAGAGCAGGGCGCACCGGCTGCCGCGACGCTCCGCATGGGCCAGGGCGTGTTCGAACATCTCGAGAAACGCCGCCCGGTTGTGCAACTGGGTCAGGGGGTCGGTGTAAGCGAGTTTGTGCAGCTGCTGTTCATGGTGGCGCTTCTCGGTGATATCGGAGAAGCTGGCGACATAGTCGGTCACATTGCCCTGCTCGTCGGTGACGCTGGCGATTCGCAGGTATTCGGGGTAGATCTGACCGTTTTTGCGCCGGTTCCAGATTTCTCCCTGCCACTGGCCTTCTATGATCAACTGCTTCCACATCCGGTTGTAGAAGCTCTGGTCATGCTGGCCCGATTTCAGAATGCTGGGTTTTTTTCCCAGCACTTCCGCTTCGCTGTAGCCGGTGATTTCACAGAATGCGGGATTGACCGTTTCGATGCAGCCATCCGGGCGAGTCACCATCACCCCCTCGGCCAGGGTGCTGAGTGCGACTTCACTGCGCTGCTGTCTTTGCTTTACCTCGAACTCCCGGGTGATGTCGCGGAACAGCACCACCGAACCGGACAGGCCGCTAGCGGTCCAGAAGGGTGAGCTGAGCACACTGACCCGGATCACCGAGCCATCCCGGCGACGGAAATACTCATCATCGCTCTGATACTGTTCACCACGTATGGTGTGCTGCAGCAGGGCATAGCTGGAGAGTGGGAGTGGCTTGCCATCCGCACGGCAGTGAAACTGCTTGTGCGCGCTCTGGCCGGTCAGCTGGTGCTTGGTGTAGTCGAGCACCCGGCAGGCGGCGGGATTGAGGTAGAGAATCCGCCCCGAGGTGTCGAGCACGTACATCCCCTCCGCCATGTGATCGCTGATGGTGCGCAGCCGCTGGGTAGTTTGCAGCCAGTGGTGAAAGGTATACAGGGCGACGATGATCAGGAACGCTCCGAGCAGGAAGATCAACCAGTAGGAGCTTCTCAGGTTGTGGACTGCCAGGAGTGGCGCAATGGCCAGAATGTAGTCCCGTTTCTGCATCAGACTGTCGGGGACCACACTCAGGTTGACGGCGTAGCAGGCTTCCCCGGGAGATCTCCCGGGACAGCTCATTGCCCAGCCTGAGTGCCGACTGAACCCTGGGATCTGCGCGTAAGTGGGACTTGAGTTGCGTCAGCAGCGATGAGGGGAGTCCGCTGTCCGTATTGCCGAAGGCCTGATAGTCGGGGTGAAGGAGAGAGATATGCCCGTTGAGCGGTGACTGAGGATCGAGCGCGGAATGGCTGCGGAACGAATCGCGATGCAGGAGAAGTTCATAATGGGTCTTTCGTCCAATGGTCAGGTGCATGGCGTCACCCAGCGCCTCGAAGGGAACGCCGAAATCCACCGCGCCGATGATGCGTCCTCCGGAAGAGATGGGAAAGGTGAAAAAATAACAGGGGCAGAGAGGGTCGATTTCGAACTGACCCGCCTGTGGATAGCCGGCAAGCACCTGCCTCAGCATTGGGCGGTCGCCGAGCAGATCATGTTCCGGGAAATCGGGATGGGAGAGGTTCAACAATGAACGGCCATCGGGCAGAACAAACTGCAGGGTGCGCACCCCTTGGGTTTTCAGGCGCGCAAAAGTGCCCTGGTAGTGGTCTTGAAGGATGTTGCGGACCTGTGTGCGTCCATCTTCGTCAGCCTGGGTTGCGCGGATCAGCAAGGCCGCGGTCGGTGGCAGATCGAAGCGCTCCTCGTGAATTACCTCGAGCATCCGGTGATAGCTGTCGAGGGTGTTGTTAAGGGCGGTCAGCTGCATGCTGTCGAGCATTTGCAGGTGATTGTCGATGTCCCGCCAGTAGTTGAACAGCAGAACCGAGCCTTCCAGGCCGATCAACAGAATCAGGGAGACGATGAACCTGAGCGTCTTCAAGCAATACGCTCCGTGTTTGAAGATGTCCGGGTGGCTGAAACCGATATTCGCTCAGGAGAGTGAGCGGAAGGTGCCGCCTGGCGGCTATGTGGCATGCAGCCTGTACGGTAATCCGTGAACGTCATCAAAACGAGAGTCCCCTTCTCTGTCCCTTTGATCGGCGGCTTCCGAATCGCTTGATTCGAAATACATTCCATACTGCCAGAACCCGGTCCGCGAAATGCGGGCCGGATTCATTCTATCACGTTGGTGTGACCCTGCTCAGCGGTGATATGTGCTGCTTTTGCGAAATTACTGCGGAGTGCCAACCGCTGCTCAAAACTGATCTTCAGCAACACCAAAGCTGTCGGGGGAAACCACTCCATCGGTGTCAGAGAGGCGAATCTTGAGCGACAGGTTGTTGCGCGAGTCGGCGTGGGCCAGGGCCTCCTCGAGGGTGATCTTGTTCTCCTTGTAGAGCTTGTAGAGGGACTGGTCGAAGGTCTGCATGCCGCGCTCGTTGCCCTGTTCCATGACCTCCTTGATGGTGTGAATGTCACCCTTCTGGATCAGTTCGGAGATGTAGCTGGTGAGCAGCAGGATCTCCACTGCGGGAATCCGCTGACCGTTGATGCCCTTGACCAGGCGTTGCGAGACTACGGCTTTGAGATTCAATGAGAGGTCCATGTAGAGCTGCGCGTGGGCCGAATCGGGGAAGAAGTTGATGATCCGGTCCAGGGCCTGGTTGGCGTTGTTGGCGTGCAGGGTCGAGAGACACAGGTGACCGGTTTCCGCGTAGGCGATGGCGTGCTGCATGGTGTACATCTCGCGAATCTCACCGATCTGGATTACGTCCGGGGCCTCGCGCATGGCGTTTTTCAGGGCATTTTCATAGGACATGGTGTCCAGGCCTACCTCGCGCTGATCGACTACTGACTTTTTGTGTGTGTAGAGGTACTCGATGGGATCCTCGATGGTGAGGATGTGGCCGGTGCGGTTCTGATTGCGGTGTTCGATCATCAAGGCCAGGGTGGTCGACTTACCTGAACCGGTAGCACCCACCACCAGGATCAGTCCTCGCGGCTCCATGATCAGATCCTTGAGGATGACCGGCAGGTTAAGTTTCTCCACCGGGGGGATCACTCCCTTGATGTAGCGGATGACCATCGCGGCATCGCCCCGCTGACGGTAGACGTTGACGCGGAAACGGCCCAGGTTGCTGATCGAAATCGCCAGGTTGCATTCAAAGGTCGATTCGTATTCCTTGATCTGATCGTCGCTCATGATCCCGTAGGCCAGTTTGCGACACTGACCGGCCTGGAGCGGCGATGTACCGATCGGACGTGTCTCACCTTCAGCCTTCAGATGGGGGGCTGCACCGGTACTGAAAAACAGATCGGAACCGTTCTTTTGCACCATGAGCTTGAGGTAGGGCACGATATCCATGGATGATCTCCTCCGGGGTTTCTGTTCTGGGTCGTATCACTGAATGATTGAATTCATCCCACCCTATCGGCCGTTTTCTCAGAGAATGTAGTCGAAATTTCAGCGGAGCAGAACGGGATTCCTGCTGGCTGTTAGGCTGCCGTGTGGCTGAATGTCGTCAGAGCGCGGAACACGAAGCAGACATCGTTTCCACATGACGTGGGAGTAAATGGGAGATTTTGTGACCGAATTCATGTAATTTACCTCATCGTGATACGCCAGGGAGCCGGCAGTTTCCGGGTTGATTACGACCGCTGCCAGCCAGGGAAAGCGAAGCGAAGGCTGGTAGTCCCCGGTAGTCGCGAGGCGATACTGGAAACCCGACGAGCCGTAGGCG
>JBEVVH010000087.1:0-13829 GCA_040507245.1 Candidatus Thiodiazotropha sp. | reverse complement strand
ACTTTCCATGTCGAATTGTATTTTGTCTTTCATGTATCATCTCTTTTAGCCTAAGTTTATAGAAATGACACAGAATTCTGAACACTACCTGGTTGTGTCATATCATACAACCGCATATTTCGTTTCAGGTGATTTGCCACAAAATTCAACTATCTGTTTTACAGAATGATTCATGTCAATGAGAATGGCATCTATACGTAGCTAGACTACCCCATTCCCTGAGTTCGCGTGGGTCACCCGCCAGCCTGATGAGAAGATCCAATCTGTTCCTTGCCTGTTTTGCCTTGCTGGGCATCGGATTTATAGCAACATGGATAGATGCTGGCCGAGTCCAGGTAGCCCTTGTAGAACAACAACGCTCCACCCGTGATCTGGTCTTTCGATTGGGTTTGAGTGACCCGGCGTTGTTTACTGAGGCGCGGTATACCCGGCATCCCAGTCTTGCGGATCTCAATTCGGCATTCCAGGACCACCCCGGCGCGCTTGAGCATTTTCCCAGCGGCTCTCTCCTGCAGCCACCCCGGAGCCTCGCGCCATGATGCAGTTGTTGAGGCGTCAGAAGTACCTGATCGAGTACACCCTTTCGTCCTTGTTGCGACGCAAGGGCAAGAGTTTTGGTCTGTTGCTGGTCTATACCCTGATCGTCTTCATGCTCGCGTCTGTGACGCTGTTCACCCATGCTCTGCGTTCACAGGCCAAGTCCCTGCTCGATTCATCCCCAGAGATTATCGTACAGCGGATCCTTGCGGGTCGTCAGGCCCTGGTCCCAGAACAGTATTTGGACAAAATCGGCCGTTTGCGAGGGGTCACAAAGAAGGAGGGGCGTCTGTGGGGCTACTACTACGACCCTGCGGTAAAGGCGAATTATACGATCATGACGGGGGGGCAGGAGGCTTTGCCCCTGAACCGGATTCTCATCGGCTCTGGGATTGCCCGTACCCGGGGACTGGGACTCGGGGACTATCTTACATTGCGGGATTCTCAAGGTGGCGCCTACAGTTTTCAGGTGGCTGAGATCCTCAATCCGGATACGGAGTTCATGAGTGCTGATCTTTTACTCATGTCCCCACAGGCGTTTCGCCGTCTGTTTGGCATTCAGGAGGGGGTTTATACCGATCTGGTGTTATCGGTGCGGAATCCCAGAGAGGTGCGTAAGGTCGCGGAAAAACTCACCGAGTTGCTGCCTGACAGTCGCCCGGTGCTGAAGGAGGAGATCCTGCGTACTTATGACAGTGTCTTCTCCTGGAGACAGGGTGTGGTGTTCGTGCTGCTGGTTGGGGCGGTGCTTGCGTTCGTGATCTTTGCCTGGGACAAGGCCTCTGGCCTGAGTGCCGAGGAGAAGCGGGAAATCGGCATCCTCAAGGCCGTGGGTTGGGAAACGGCTGATGTGATGCGGATGAAGTTCTGGGAGGGTGCCATCATCTCTTTGAGTGCCTTTCTGCTCGGGTATCTGGCCGCCTACATTCACGTCTTTTACGCCTCTGCAACCCTGTTCGAACCGGTTCTCAAGGGTTGGGCGGTGCTCTATCCGAAATTTCAACTGCTGCCCACCGTGGACGGCCTGCAGGTGGCGACCTTGCTGTTCTTCACGGTGTTGCCCTATGTGGTGGCGACCATCATCCCGGTCTGGCGTACTTCGATCACTGACCCTGATGCAGTAATGCGGTGATCCCATGTTGATTGAACTCGACAATGTGCATAAGGCGTTCAACCAGGGTCGGCCCAATGAGTTCTGGGCGGTGCGCGGTGTTTCGGTGAGCTTCGAGGCGAACCGCATCACCTGCCTGAAAGGGGCCAGTGGATCCGGTAAAACCACGCTGCTATCCATGGTGGGCTGCCTGTCCCGACCCACCCGGGGACGTATCCTGCTCGACGGGCGGGTGATCTCCGGACTTCCTGAGCGTTTCCTTACGGATGTCAGGTGTCATACCTTTGGCTTCATTTTTCAGCGCTTCAACCTGATTCCGGGACTGAGCGTGTTGGAAAACGTCATGTTGCCCGCATACCCCCTGGGGCTGCCTTACCCGAAGCTGCTGGCCTCCGCCCGTCAACTGTTGGAACGCTTTGGGCTGTTGTCGAAGTCGGATAACCCGGTGGAGTGGCTGTCCGGTGGAGAGGCCCAGCGGGTGGCGATCTGTCGCGCATTGATTAACGATCCCCAGGTGCTGATCGCCGATGAACCCACCGCTAACCTCGACAGCCGCTTGTCGGTGGAATTCATGGGGCTGATGGCGGATCTGCGCAGCTCCGGAAAGACCGTGTTGATCTCCAGTCACGATCCCGAGGTGTTCGACTCCCCGGTGGTGGATGAGATCGTGCGCATGCGTGATGGTCATATCACGACAGGGGAGGGTTAGGCGGTGCTGCTGAATCCCGCGATCATGGCCTTGGTGCTGGTGTCGATGGTTGACACTTTGATGGTGCTGATGGCCTCTGTGTTCGCCCTGCAGGTGTTGCTTCACTGGGATATTGACAGCGGTACGGAGCGGCAACTGCGTCTCGAACGCCGGACCTATCTGATCTCCACCTTGCTGATCTGGACCTTCACCTTTGAGCTGCTCTCCCTTCTGCTGTTTGTCTACAATGCAGAGTCCATGTCGGGGCAGTTTGTTGGGGCGATGTGCGCCACCGGTGTGTTGAACGTCAATGCCTGGGGTTGGCCGACCCTGTTCATCAAGATGGGTGTGTTTTTCTTCGGCGCCCTCTGGCTGACCCTCAACTACATCGACAATCGGGGCTATGACTACCCTCTGATCCGCTACAAATACGGTTTGCTGTTGCTGGCGCTGCCCCTGGTGGTCGCGGAGTTGGTCGTTCAGGGGCAGTTCTTTCTCGGCATGGATCCCCAGGTGATCACCTCCTGCTGCGGCACTCTGTTCTCGGCGGACGCCGAAGGGGTGGCCGCCGAGGTGTCCGGTCTGGCGCCGGACCGCGCGCTGATCCTGTTGAGCCTCTCCGGGGTGCTGGTGATCGGCAGCGGTTTATGGGTGCTGCTGCGGGGACGCACGGGCTGGTTGCTGTCACTCTGCGGAACCCTCGCATTCGTGGTGGCACTGGTGAGCATCGTCTCCTTCCTGGCGCTTTATATCTATGAGCATCCGCATCATCACTGTCCGTTCTGTATCCTTAAGTCGGGTTATGACTATGTCGGCTATATGCTCTATCTGCCCCTGTTTCTCGGGGCCGCTTTGGCGTTGAGTGCGGGGGTGGTGACGCCCTGGCGGGAGCTGCCGAGTCTGCGTTCCACGGTGACGCGCATGGCGCCCCGGTTGGGGGGCTTGGCGCTGCTGTTTTTTCTGATCTTTTATCTGCTTTCGGTGTTCGTGGTATGGCGGTCCAATCTTACGATGGAGGGTGTCTGGTGGTAGTGCGCCGCGTAGTGGGTCTGTTGCTGATGGTCGGGCTGACCCTGGTGTCAGGGTGTGGTGGTTCCGATGCCTCGGGTCTGGTGAAAGGGGAGGCGACCCCCCGCTTTGAACTGCAACGCCTGGAGGGCGGGGTGAGCCGTTTTCCCGAGGATTTCACGGGTCAGGTCGTGGTGATCCGATTCTGGGCGGACTGGTGTCCGTTTTGTGAGAGCGAGATGAAGGCGATCGAGCCGGTGTATCGCAAATACCGGGACAAGGGGTTGAGAATTCTCGCCCTGAACGTCAGACAGGACCAAAAAACGGCAGCGGCATTCATTGAGAAGCTGGGTATCAGCTACGACACCCTGCTCGATCAGGAGGGTGCAGTGGCGAGGGCCTATGGGGTCATCGGTTTGCCGACCACCTTCATACTCGATAGGGAAGGGCATCTGGCTACGCGCATTCTGGGTGAGTCCTCCGCGGAGTTGTTTGAACAACTGGTGAGCGAGCAACTTTGAACGAGATCTCCCTGAGTATCGCTTTTTCCACCGGCATCTTCGGCAGTTTCCACTGCCTGGGCATGTGCGGCGGTATCAATGGGGGGTATTTCATTCATGCCCGGCCACAGGATCGCCTCAAGTCACTACTCGCTTTTCATAGCACCCGAGTGGTGATCTACACCTTGCTCGGAGTCAGCGGAGCGGCACTTGGTCATGTGTTGGTGCAAAGCGGTTTTATCGGTAAAACCCAGGGCATTCTGATGATCGTCGCCGGGGTGCTGGTCATTCTGCTAGGGCTGCAGATGCTCGGCGCCTTCAAGGGACTTCGCAGGGCTGAGGCGCCACAACGTCTTGAAGTGCCCGTCTCGTCACTGACCCAACCACTACCCGGATGGAGTGCATATCTGGCGGGTGCATTCAATGGCCTGGTGCCCTGCAGTCTGGTGTTTTCAGTGGCGGTGAAGGCGGCGGCCACGGCAGATCCCTGGCGCGCCGGATGGCTGATGCTGAGCTTCGGGGCGGGAACCCTGCCGTCCATGCTGATGGTGTCTTTACTCGGCGCCTGGATCGGTTCCGGTGTACGGGGTTGGTTGACCCGTGCCGCAGGCGCCGGTGTGGTGTTGCTGGGTATGTGGACAGTGTATGAGGGTCTGATTTTCTACGATGTCATGCGGGGGCTGGCTAACTGGTGAGTGGGGCCTGGTGATTTTATATTTTGCAATCCGGTGGTTATCGCAGTCGGGTTGCATGCTTTCGAAGTGGTAAACAACAGGAGAAAAACACGATGTGTGATGATCACAAAATGGATCGAAGAAAGATGCTGAAGGTACTCTCGGTTGCGGGTCTGGCAGGCGTGTCGGGTACCGCCCTGGCGGGTCCGGGCGTTGGGGTCATGGTGCCGGGCAAGGGCTGGGTGAAATCCACGGGCACCGCCTGCGAGGGTGACGGCACTCCGTTGCAGTTCATCCCCAAGACCGCGCCGGATGACAAGCCGCTGGAAAATGAGCTGGAGAAGTATGCTGCCTGTCCCTATTGCGGTATGGATCGCACCAAGTGGCACCACAGCCGCCACCTGGTCCACTATGATGACGGATTGGTGGACGGGACCTGCTCCATTCACTGCCTGGCGATCAGCCTATCGTTGAATATCGATCGGGGTCCGAAGGCGATTTATGCCGCGGATTTCGGTTCCAGCGAGGCGATCAAACCCCTGGTGAACGTGGACGAGGCCCAATACCTGATGGGTTCGAAACTCAAAGGTACCATGACCGCACACAGCAAGATGGCGTTCGCTTCGGAAGCGGCAGCAAAGCAGGCAATGGCTGAGAACGGCGGGGAACTGGTCAATTTCGATGCGGCCTTGAGCGATGCCTACCTGGGTATGGCGAAGGACACCATGATGGTGCGCAAGAATCGCCTCGAGCGACGTCAGCGCATGATGGAAAAGATGAAGCAGAAGCAAGGCTGATACACGCCTCATCCGGCGGACCCCGGTCCGCCGGATGAGGGCTTTCAACCCGAGCATGAAAAAATGATGAAGCGATTAGACAGACCCTTCAGGAAACTGCTGAGCGGATTGCTGATGTTGGGTTCTCTGATGGCGGTACCGCTGTTTGCGGAACCTGTGGACCTGCCATCGCCCGGCCCCAGAGATACCTGCCCGGTGTGTGGTATGTTCGTGGCGAAATACCCGGAGTGGGTCGCGACGGCGCAATACAAAGACGGTCATGTGCATCACTTCGATGGCGCCAAGGACCTGTTCAAATACCTGCTGGATCTTGGTAAGTGGGCGCCGGATCATCAGCTGAGCGAGATTGAAACCATCGGGGTGACCGAGTATTACGGCTTGCAGAGGATCGATGCCCGACAAGCCTGGTACGTGATCGGGTCCGATGTGCTGGGGCCTATGGGACATGAGTTGATTCCTTTGGAAACCCAGGCTGATGCGGAGGAGTTTCTCAAGGACCACCAGGGGGTTGCGATCCTGCGTTACGCAGATGTGACACTCGAGTTACTGGAAAACCTGGATCATGGGGTTTTCAAATAAGGCCTCCTCAGAGTGTCTCATCAGTCGATGGATGTATGGCGGGTTTGGAAGCGCAGTTGTGAAACCCGGTCATGCGCACCTTGCTGGGCGAATGACAGGCAATTCGTAGGTCGGGTTAGCGCAGCGTAACCCGACGCAATGCATCCAAACGCATACTCTGTGTCGGGTTACGCTGCGCTGATCCGACCTGCCGGCTGAGATTGATCCGAACAATTCCTCTTTCCTCGGGGGAGGGCCGTGAAGGAGAGGTTCACTCGCTACTGCCTTTCTGAGCATAATGCTCCTGTCGTATGGATGCGTGCAGAGGAATACGGGGTTCGGGCTTCGACCTGTCCCGGGTTACGCGTTGCTTCACCCGGGCTACGATCGTTCATATGCGTTTGAGGGATTACCCTGGCCGTTCACTTCTGCTCTTGACTATTGGATTCCCTCTCCCCTCGCGGGAGAGGGGGCTGCTGGCTTCATGCATATGGCTGAGATTTGCGGGCAATCAAGTTATTTTGTGTAAAATGTTGACAAATCCCTGGTAAATTCGCCAGGCAATCCATCCTGATTGAGCACGCCTGTTCTTCCCGGCGTCACTCAAATATGTCCTGCCAGAACATGTGGTTTCGCAACGACGGACCCATACAAGGTCTCAATCATGTTAAGGTATTGGTAACCCAGGAGTTGCAATAAGCCATGCCATGACATGCGGTAACGCAGGCGCTCGGTCGAATCGGCATGGTCAACGAGCTTATCGGTGGGATGCCTGCGTGATCACCATCGACTGACGGAGGAATGGCGGCATGGGATCCTGCAGGAAACCACGCCCCAGTTGACCGGACTATGTACATTTGCCTGATCAGCATACACGGACTGATTCGCGGCCACGATCTGGAACTCGGACGTGACTCGGATACTGGCGGCCAAACCAAATATGTGGTCGATCTGGCGCGGGCTCTGGCGGAATGCGACGAGGTGAGCCGGGTGGATCTGGTGACCCGGCGGGTCGTGGGTGCGGAGATCAACGATGACTATGCCGAGCCCCTGGAGATCCTATCGCCCAAGGCGCGTATCGTGCGCATCGATGCCGGCCCCGAAGCCTACCTGCCGAAAGAGAACCTTTGGGATTATCTCGACAGCTTCATGGACAATCTCCTGGTGTGGCTGAATGCGCAGCCGCGCATGCCGGATATCGTTCACACCCACTATGCCGATGCGGGGTACGTCGGGGTCAAGCTCTCGCACCTGCTGGGTATTCCGCTGGTGCATACGGGACACTCCCTGGGTCGCGACAAGCAGCAACGTCTGTTGGCCAAGGGATTGTCGCGCCAGTTGATCAACGAACGCTACAACATGGAGCGCCGGATCGAGGCCGAGGAGGAGTTGCTGGCCAATGCGGATCTGGTGATCACCAGCACCCACCAGGAGATCGAGGAGCAGTACAGTCTCTATGACTACTATCGGCCCGACAGCATGGCGGTCATCCCTCCGGGCACCGATCTGACCCAGTTCCACCCACCGAGGAAGAAAAACGAGGAGATACATTTCACCAAGAGCCTCGCCCGGTTCCTGCAGAAACCGGACAAGCCGATGATCCTGGCCCTGTCCCGCCCGGACGAACGCAAGAACATTCAAACCCTGCTCGAGGTCTATGGTGAATCGACTGAGTTGCAGAACGCGGCCAATCTGGTGATCGTTGCGGGTAACCGGGATGACATTCGGGAGATGGAGAGTGGTCCGCAATCGGTCATGACCGAACTGCTGATGTTAATTGATTACTATGATCTGTATGGGCATGTCGCCATCCCCAAGCGTCACCTGGCCCAGGAAGTGCCGGACATCTATCGCCTGGTAACCCAATCCAAGGGTGTGTTCATCAATCCTGCCTTGACCGAACCCTTCGGCCTGACTCTTTTGGAAGCCGCAGCCAGCGGCCTGCCACTGATCGCCACGGAAAACGGTGGCCCGGTGGATATCATCGGCAACTGCGATAACGGACTGCTGATTGACCCACTGGACAAAAAGGCGATTCGAATCAGCCTTCTCAAGCTACTGCATGACGACCAGCTTCGGAGTACCTACTCGCGCAATGGTCTCACCGGGGTGCGCAAACACTATTCCTGGCAGGCACACGCGCGTAAGTACATCTCAACGATATCACCCTTGCCCGCAGCCCACGAACGCCTGCCGACCAAGCCGTTGAAACACATCACCCGGCGCGATCGCGACCGGGCCATCTTCACTGACCTGGATCAGAACCTGTTAGGTAACACTTCAGGTCTCAAGCGCTTTATCGAAGTGGTGCGCGACAATCGAAAATGCACCAGCTTCGGTATCGCTACCGGGCGTCGCCTGGATGATGCCCTGTCGGTGATGAAGAAATTCTCGATTCCCATCCCCGATGTTCTGATCACCGGGCTGGGCACCAAGATTCACTATACCAAGAGCCTCGCTATCGATGATTACTGGGTCGAGCACATCGATCATTTGTGGCAGCCGAAAAGCATCCGCCGGGTGCTTGCCGGGTTGCCTGGGATCACCCCGCAGTCCCGGCACGAGCAGAGCTTCTTCAAAATTGCCTATCACTACGATCCCAGCAAAGCCCCCTCTGTGGATGAGATCAATGTGCTGCTGCACAAGGAGGAACTCACCTGCAATGTCATCCATGCGTTTGGTCAGTTCCTGGATATCCTGCCATCCCGGGCTTCCAAGGGGCAGGCCCTGAGATACGTTGCCCAGCGCCTGGACATACCCCTCGAGCGGATTCTTGTCGCGGGAGGGTCGGGATCGGATGAGGACATGATGCGCGGCAATACCCTCGCCGTGGTGGTGGCCAATCGGCATCATGAGGAGTTGTCGCACATGATCGATCACGAGCGGATCTACTTTGCGCAGCAGTCCCATGCCCTGGGTATTCTCGAGGCCATCGATCATTACGATTTCTTCCAAAGCTGCCAGGTACCGTTGGAACGCGATGAGTAATCTGCTGATCTGTACGGATCTCGACCGTACTCTTTTGCCCAACGGTTCGCAGCCTGAGTCAAATGGTGCCCGGGAGGGATTCGCCCGGTTATGTCAGGATGAGAAGGTGCGTCTGGCCTATGTCAGCGGCCGTGATCAACGCCTGGTGGAGCAGGCCATGACCGAGTATGCACTGCCACGGCCGGATTATGTGATCGCCGATGTGGGTTCGACCGTGTATGCCCTGGATGAGCAAAGCCGCTGGATCGCCATGCAGGCCTGGTTTGATCTCATCGCGCCGGACTGGTCGGGCTATGACCACGGTGCGCTGCAACGCCTGTTCGAAGAGTGGCCGGAGCTGGATCTGCAGGAACCGGAGAAACAGAATCGCTACAAGCTCAGTTACTATGCATCGCCGGACCTGGACGCGCAGGAACTGCGTCGTCGAATGCATAACCGGTTGCGCTCATTGGGTGTGTCGGCACATCTGATCTGGAGCATCGATGAAACCACGGCAACCGGACTGCTCGACCTGCTGCCCGCAGCTGCGGGTAAGTATCCGGCCATCGAGTTTCTCCGCCAGCATCTCGGTCTGGACGTCGACGAGGTGCTTTTTTCCGGTGACAGCGGCAATGATCTGGATGTGCTGGTCAGCCCGATTCCCGCGGTGCTGGTGGCCAACGCCCTGCCGGAGGTGCAAACCGAGGCTCTCGAACGGGTTGCGGAGCAGGGCACCGAGGGTCGGTTTTACCAGGCGATGGGGGGTTATCTGGGGATGAACGGCAATTACAGTGCTGGTATCCTCGAAGGGGTACACCACTACCATCCTGAGTTGACCCACAGGGTGCTGGAAGCGGAACCTGGCTTCTCCGGCTGAAAATGTCATGCTCACTGCCGGTCGTATGCCGTTCAGGTGACTGGATTCGCTGAACACACAAACAACAAACAGATCTCTGACTATGACAAACAAAAAGCTGATCATTTTTGGAGAGGTGCTCTATGACTGTTTTCCCGATGGCAGTCAGGTACTCGGTGGCGCACCGTTCAACGTCTCCTGGCATCTGCAGGCTTTCGGCCAGGCCCCGTACTTCATCAGTCGGGTGGGTCAGGATGAAGAGGGACGGCAGATCGGCCAGGCCATGCGCGACTGGGGCATGGACGCCGGGGGTCTGCAACAGGATTCGGAGCATGTCACCGGAAAGGTGGTGATCCGTCTCCAGGATGGGGAACCGAGTTACGATATCCTGTCCGGCGTGGCCTATGATTTCATCGACCCGCAGGACCTGAACCCTCCGCAAGGCGCGATGCTCTATCACGGCAGTCTAGCGCTGCGGCAACCGGTTTCCCGACAGGCTCTGTCGACCCTCAGGCAGAGGGGTGCTGAACGGGTGTTTCTGGATGTCAACCTGCGACCCCCCTGGTTCCGCAAGGAGGAGGTGCTGGAATGGGCGTCCCAGGCGGACTGGGTCAAGCTGAATCAGGATGAGTTGGTGGAACTGCAGGATGTTACAGGTGAACTGGAGGCAGCCGCCGAAGCGTTCCGCGAGGAATACCGGCTGGAGGGATTGATTCTCACTCGGGGTGCTCAGGGCGCGATGGTGTTCACCGAACAGCAGCCACCCCTTTCGGTGGTCCCTCAGGCGGTCACCAACACAGTGGATACGGTGGGGGCAGGGGATGCGTTCACCTCCGTACTGTTGATGGGGCTTTATCGAAATTGGCCAATGAGTCAGAGCCTAGGACGGGCTCAGGCCTTTGCCTCGGCCATCGTCGGACAGCGCGGCGCCACGGTCAGGGATCCCGGGTTCTATCGCCCGTTTCTGCAAAGCTGGGGGATACTACAATGAACCGGCGTCGGTACATGAATCGATCGGACGTGCACAAAGTCTGAAGCCGCGAATGAGCGGTCAGTACCACAGATCAAGGTAGCCACAGCACATGTACGAACAGGTATCCCATTCACTGCTGAATCAGATCCTCGACGAGCTGAAGACCGAGATCCGTAAACGGGATCTGCGGCATTTCTATACCCGTCTGGGCGCCAACTTCTACGGCATCCATCTGCTGTTTCATCATCTCTACGGCAAACGGGAGGATTTCAAGGAGCAGATGATCCATCTGGTCGAGGTGATGGCGATACGCTATGTACAGCGTCACGTCTCCTTGAAACAACTCGATAGTGAGCGGGAAAAGCATCACAACTGGTTTCTCAGCCAGGAGTGGGTAGCCATGGCGCTCTACGCGGATGGCTTCGCCGGAAATCTGGAGGGTGTGTGTGACAAGCTGCCCTACCTGCAGGAACTGGGTGTCAACATGGTGCATGTGATGCCCGTGATGCTCTGTCCGGAGGGGGCCAGTGACGGCGGTTATGCGGTCAGCGATTTTCGTAATGTGGATCCCCGCTTCGGCAGCCTGGAGGATATCAACGCCCTGTCTTCCTCGTGCCGCAAACGGGGCATGCTGCTGGTCATGGACATGGTGCTCAACCATACCTCGGATGAGCATGAGTGGGCCCAGCGCGCCCGTGCCGGAGAGCAGAAGCATCAGGACTACTACTACATCTTCGACAATCGGGATGTGCCCGACATGTTCGAAGAGGTGATGCCGGAAATCTTCCCTGAAACCTCTCCCGGCAATTTCACCTGGGACGAAGAGATGCAGAAGTGGGTGATGACGGTCTTCAACAGCTACCAGTGGGATCTCAACTACAGCAATCCGGCCGTGTTCATCGAGATGTTGGACAATATCCTGTTCTGGGCTAACCAGGGTGCTGATGTTCTGCGCCTGGATGCCGTGGCCTTCCTGTGGAAGAAGATCGGCACCACGTCCCAGAACGAGCGTGAAGCGCACCTGATTTTGCAGCTGATGAAGGATTGCTGTCAGGTGACTGCACCCGGTGTGTTGTTCATCGCTGAGGCGATCGTCGCGCCTGTGGAGATCATCAAATATTTTGGTGAGGACGCGGTGATTGCCAAAGAGTGCGAGATCGCCTACAACGCCACCTTTATGGCCTTGCTCTGGGATGCGGTGGCCACCAAGAACACCAAACTGCTGTGGCAGGGCATTCAAAGCCTGCCCACCAAACTCGATCGCACCACCTGGTTGAACTACCTGCGCTGTCATGACGACATCGGTCTGGGTTTCGACGACGCGGACATCGTGCGTGCCGGTTACGAACCCTATGCCCATCGGCGCTTCCTGGTGGATTACTTCACCGGAAGATTTGACGACTCACCCGCACGCGGCCAACCCTTCGGCGTCAATAGTAAAACCGGAGATGCCCGAATCTCGGGATCTCTGGCTTCCCTGGCAGGGTTGGAAGCGGCGATTGAATCGAATGATGATTTGAAAATCGATCATGCGGTGAAGCAGATCCTTCTGTTGCACAGCCTGATCTGCTCATTCGGCGGGATCCCCCTGATCTACTACGGCGATGAACTCGGCACCCTCAACGATTCCAGCTTCCTCGACGATGAGAACAAAAAGGGGGATAACCGCTGGATGCAGCGCCCGAGAATCGACTGGGAGCGGGCGGAACGGCGGCACCAGCATGGTACACCGGAGCAACGCATCTTCGACGGACTGAAGAAGCTCATTGCGGCCCGCAAAGGCATTCCCGCGTTTGCCGACTTCAACAACCGGGAACTGATCGATGTGGACAATCCCCATCTGTTCGTATTCCTGCGCAGCGATCCCTTCATGTCCCTGGGATCCGTGCTCGTGGTATGCAACTTCAAGGATACCCCCCAGTATCTCGATCTGCATGCCCTTGGTAACCGGGGCATGTTCGTGCACGGCAACCTGAGAGATCTCTGTTCCGGGGAATCCCCCCGGCTATTCAAGCAGCAGTTGGTGATCCCCCCCTATCATTTCTACTGGCTCACCGATCAACGTCCTGAAGCGAGTTTTTAAACCCTAGAGGTACTGAGTACGTCGATATGGGATATTCCCAGTTTTCAATGGTCGGTTATCTGGCATAGGATCCGGGGTGTAGTGGAGAAACAGCGGAGGGAACCGTGACTTCAGCCAATCCAGTCATCAACAGCGCGACGGCCCGATCACAGTCGGCTTCCAACACCCGCACGCCCAACGCCGGGCATACAGAGGGGCAGGCCCTCTATCAACAATCCTGTCAAAGCCAACAGCCGGAAGTGCTGGTCAAACGGCAGTTCGAGCAGAGAACACGGGACCGGCAAACCCAACTCGCCAATGAATTCATCGAGTCCGCAGGGTGGGATGGGATCAACAAGCTGGCGACAACCCCATCCGGCCAACATGCCCTGGCTGTGGTGTATGACCATGCCTCTGGTCAAGGTAGGGAACTCATGCGCGAGGTGCATGAGGAGCAGGGCAATACGGCAGTTGACTATACCCGGGATGAGTTCGGAACCCGGTCACCTGAACAGCAATTATTCACTTTGATGGGCGAGGTGAATACCTTCAATGGCGGTGCCGGCGCCGGACTCTTCAACGCATCGGAACAGGTGATTGACAAAATCGAAAAGTATGATGGATACCTCAAGGAGTACGACGATTTAAACAATCACAAAGCGGCGCCTGCAACCCTTGCAAGAAAGGAAAAGGAACTGGTCCGTGCCTTTGAAGAATTGAGTGATACGCTGGAACATAAGAAATTGCCCCTGTTCGAGAGGAACAGCTTTGGCACGACAGAGGGCGTCAACCTGAATGGTCGACCCGTCAGGGAATCGATACCCGTGAGTAGCTGCGATGATGCACAAAGGCTGCTGAAGTATGCAAAGTTTGGCAAAATTGCAGGCCCGGCGTTTGTCGCGCTGGATGGTTTTTTTCGGACGAAATCAGTTATCGATAAATATCATGCGAATGATCCGACCTGGAAGCGGGAGGCTGTGGTGCAGTCAGCCGGGTTTGCCGGTGGTAGGTAGTGTTCAGAATTCTGTGTCATTTCTATAAACTTAGGCTAAAAGAGATGATACATGAAAGACAAAATACAATTCGACATGGAAATTG
>JBEVVH010000086.1:0-14145 GCA_040507245.1 Candidatus Thiodiazotropha sp. | reverse complement strand
TGTTAGTGTTCGTGCATCAATTTTTTCCATCCGGGAATAATACGTGATATCCGTTAAAATATCTCCCTATTATTGAGCCGAGTTAATAACCCGACCTACAGATTGTCTGCTGACTTTCGATCGAAGATTCAGGGACCCATTTTCCAATCTGATCATGCAGGATCCGTTGCATGGGTCTGTTGCAGTGCAATTGCCCCTTGCGCCTCATTCGCCACATCAGTGTCAGAATCACCTTGTGGCATCTCGGAATGCTTGATGCACCAGAGCTCAGCACCTCTCCGGCTGACTGTCCTGGTGACGATTTCGTGAGGACTGTGCTATCTCTATCTGTTGAAATGGTAAGAATCGAGCATCCGGAGAGCCATCCATGCAACGTAACATACTCATCGTCGAGGACGAGCCGGATATTGCCCATCTGGTACAGACTCACTTGACCGATGCCGGCTATGCGGCGGATATTGCGGCCAACGGGGCAGCCGCCATGTCCCTGCTTAAGAAAGGCCGCTACCAGCTGGTGGTGCTTGACCTGATGCTGCCGGATACAGACGGTTTGACCCTCTGCCGCAACATCCGCGCCTCCGGTGACTACAAGGCGATTCTCATGCTGACTGCAAAATCCACGGAACTCGACCGGGTGGTCGGACTGGAGATGGGGGCGGACGATTATCTGACCAAGCCCTTCAGCGTTCCGGAACTGATGGCGCGGATCAAGGCGCTGTTTCGGCGTATGGATGCGATGAACGGCTCTGCAGCCGATGTTACCCGGGACGAGTTGATCGAATGGGACGACCTGCGCATCGATGTGACCCGACGCAGCGTTTCCGTGGCGGGACGTACGGTGGATCTCACAGCCCGGGAGTTCGACCTGCTGCTGTTCTTCGCCCGCCATCCGGGACGGGTGTTCAGCCGCATCCAGTTGCTCGACAAGGTCTGGGGATATCAGCACGACGGTTATGAACACACCGTGAATTCCCATATCAACCGGTTGCGGGCGAAGATCGAAACCGACCCCGCACAGCCCCGATATGTCTTGACGGTGTGGGGTGTGGGTTACAAGTTCAACGATCAGCACGAGGGATGACCATGACCTCTGCAAGGTACTGACCCGATGTTTCACTCCCTCTACGCCCGTCTCTCACTGGCCCTGATCGGACTGTTCCTGGTGACCGGCCTGGTGTACGCCCTGATCACCGTCTCCAATACAGACCGCTATCTGCAGGAGATCACCCAGCACTTCAACAAGAACCTGGCGCAGCGCATCGTGACCGACCGTAATCTGGTCATTGATGGCGAGATGAATGAAAAGGCCCTTAAGCGCACCTTCGACACCTACATGCAGATCAATCCCAGCATCGAGATCTACCTGTTGGACGCCGAGGGAAATATCCTGGCGTTCTCCGCGGATCCTGGCAAGGTCAAACGAACTCACGTGGATACTGCTCCGATCCACGCGTTCATGCGCGGTGAGGGCTTCCCCCTGTTGGGTGACGATCCGCGTTCCCTGGAACGTCGCAAGGCCTTTTCGGTGACCCAGGTTCCCGCCGGGGAGGGGGCCGAGGGGTATCTCTACGTGGTTCTGCGGGGGGAGGAATACGACAATGCAAAGCAGGCGGTGCAAGAGAGCTATGCCCTGAGATACAGCGCCAGTGCCGTTGCCCTGAGTCTTGGTTTCGGCCTGATCACCGGTCTGCTGCTGTTCCACTGGTTGACCCGTCGTCTGCAGCGACTTTCCCGAACCATGGTCTCGTTCCAACAGAGTGGATTCACCCGTCATGAACCCCTGTCGGAGCGTTTTCGCGCCGAAGGGGACGAGGTGGACCGGCTGGGAGTCGCGTTCGAGGAGATGGCCCGCACCATCGCTGATCAGTGGGGCCAGTTGAAGGATCAGGACCGCCTGCGGAGGGAACTGGTGGCCCAGGTGTCCCATGATCTGCGTACCCCCCTGGCCGCGCTGCACGGTTATCTGGAAACCCTGCAGATGAAACGGGGGGAACTCAGTGAGGACCGGGAGCAGGACTACCTGAGGATTGCCCTGGATCAGAGCACCCGCATGAAACGGATGGTCGAGGACCTGTTCGAGCTGGCCCAGCTGGAGGCCAGGGAGACCCAGCCTGTGTGCGAACCCATGCCCCTGGCGGAACTGGTCCAGGACGTGATCCAGAAGTTTCAGCTGAAGGCCCAGCAGAGCGGGATTACCCTGGATTGGCAGATTCCGCAAAATCCGCCCTTCGTGAATGCCGATTTTGCGATGATCGAACGGGTACTGGATAACCTGATCGGCAACGCCCTGGATCATACCCCGCCCGGGGGCCAGGTCCGGCTCTCCTTCGAACGGGAGGCGTCTCAGGTTTGCGTCAGCGTGTCGGATACCGGGCAGGGGATCCCCGCGGACGATCTGCAACACCTGTTTGATCCCTTCTACCGGGGAAGCAGAACCGGGCAGGATCGGGGACACGCGAGACTGGGGCTGGCCATCGCGCGGCGAATGCTGGAGCTGCAGGGGGGGAGCATCAGGGCTGAAAACAATCCCCAGGGTGGCGCCAGTTTCCTTTTCACCTTACCCCTGGCGGAATGATTTCACTGCCTCAACATGACTCCGCCAAGTGAGACAAAAGAGCTCTGAAACACCTCCTGAAAGTCTGAATCCGGAACTTTTACCGGACGTTCGGGACAAATTGCGCCAACAAAGTGCCTGTGCTAAACTTCGCGCCGAATTTGCAGATTTACAAGACTGCAAATGATGCAGTGAACTATAATAAAAGCCCCGACAGCGGGGTTTTTTTGTTTTCGTGAACAGGTGCTTGGCGCCATCGGCAGGGACACTGCCGAATACTGTTCGTGGAACTGAACGGATGGGCCAAGCGCCCATTTTTTATTGCGGTGGAAAAAATGCGGACTGCCCCGGAAAAACTGAAAACCCTTGTTCGCCAGGAGGTTGAACTACTGGGCTATGAGTTGCTGGGTATCGAACTGACCGGCCAGGGGAAGTCCGGGATGTTGTTGCGGATCTATATCGACCATCCCGATGGCATCGTTCTGGATGACTGTGTACAGGTCAGTCATCAGGTTAGCGGCGTGCTGGATGTGGAGGATCCGATCAAGGAGCGTTACCAATTGGAGGTGTCCTCCCCCGGGATGGACCGGCCGCTGTTTGAAAAGGCCCACTTCGAACGCTTCAAAGGCAGTCGTGTACGAGTCAAGACTCATGAAAAGATTGGGGGCCGTCACCGGTTCACGGGTGAACTCGGTGGCGTGGAAGACAATCAGGTATTAGTGGAAGACGATGGGACACTCTATCGGATTCCGGTCGATATGATCGATTCGGCGCGTGTGATACCCGAATTTTGAATTTAGGAAGCAATTGATGAGTAAAGAGATCTTGCTGGTCGTGGATGCGGTTTCCAACGAAAAAGATGTTGAGAAAAGCATCATTTTCGAGGCCATAGAGGCCGCATTGGCCTCCGCCACCCGGAAACGCAACGGCGACGACATCCTGGTACGGGTTGCCATCGATCGCGCCACCGGCGACTACGAAACCTATCGTCGCTGGGAGGTCGTGGAAGCCTACTCCGAGGATGAACCGGATGCGCCTCTCCGCCAGGTGATTATCGACGTGGCCCGTGAGGACGATCCCGAGATCCAGGTGGGCGATTTCGTCGAAGAGCCGATCGAGTCCATCGAGTTCGGCCGAATCGCCGCGCAGGCAGCCAAGCAGGTCATCGTACAGAAAGTCAGGGAAGCGGAACGGGCCAAAGTGGTCGAAGCCTACAAGGGCCGTGAAGGTGAGCTGGTCACCGGAGTGGTGAAACGTATCGACCGGGGTAACGTTTTCCTCGATCTCGGTGGCAATGCGGAAGCCTTCATCGGTCGCGAACACATGATTCCCAAGGAGTCGGTTCGGGTGGGTGACCGGGTACGCGGATATCTCTACGAAATCCGCTCCGAGCCCCGGGGTCCGCAGCTGTTCATCAGCCGCACCATGCCGGAACTGCTGATCGAGCTGTTCAAGCTTGAGGTGCCGGAGGTTGGCGAGGGTCTGATTCAGATCAAGAGCGCGGCCCGGGATCCGGGGCTGCGCGCCAAGATCGCGGTCAAGGCCATGGATCAGCGCATCGACCCGGTCGGTGCCTGCGTCGGTATGCGGGGCTCCCGGGTACAGGCGGTCTCCAACGAACTCAACGGTGAGCGGGTCGACATCATTCTGTGGAACGACAACCCGGCCCAGTACGTGATCAACGCCATGTCTCCCGCGGATGTGGTGTCCATCGTCGTCGATGAGGATACTCACACCATGGACGTGGCGGTGAGCGAAGAGAACCTTTCCCAGGCCATCGGGCGTGGCGGACAGAATGTACGTCTGGCCAGCCAGTTGACCGGATGGGAGCTCAACGTCATGGATGAGGCCCAGGCCAGTGAGAAGAGCGAGTCTGAAGCCCGCGGTTTCATGGAAACCTTCATGGAACAGCTGGACGTGGACGAGGACGTGGCGGCGATCCTGGTGCAGGAGGGTTTTACCAGCGTCGACGAGGTGGCTTATGTACCCATCGAAGAGATGTACGCAGTTGAGGAATTCGACGAGGAACTGGTCGATGAACTGCGCAGCCGGGCCAAGGACTTCCTGCTGACCCGGGCCATCGCCAACGAAGAGGCATTTAAAGAGCCTGCGGAAGATCTGCTCAACATGGAAGGCATGGATCAACAACTGGCTTTCACCCTGGCGGGACGCGGTGTGGTCACCATGGAAGACCTGGCGGAACAGTCCATCGATGATTTGATGGAGATCGATGACATGGATGAGGAACGGGCGGGTCAGCTGATCATGACCGCGCGGGCGCCCTGGTTCGAAGAAGCGAAATAACGAGCGGCGACGAACGGTTGGGTAAACCCTGCTCAGCGCGTATGCGAAGCATGGCATGAGATGGATAAGGCAAATTCGAGAGGCCTGATGAATGAGTGAAGTAACGGTAGCACAACTTGCAAACGTCGTAGGCATTCCCACCGACCTGTTGATGGAACAGTTGGCGGATGCCGGAATCCAGGCCAAGAGCCCAGAGGACAGAATCTCCGACGAAGAGAAGGCGAAGCTGTTGCTGCATCTGCGCGAAAGTCACGGCAAGAAAAAGACCACCACGGTTACTGCGCCCAGCAAGGTGACCTTGCGCCGCAAGACCGTAAGCGAACTGCGTCAGCCGACAGGTAGCGGGCGCAGCACCAGCCGTGCCTCGGCGGTGCCGGCAAAAACCGTGAGCGTCGAAGTCCGCAAGAAGCGCACCTATGTAAAACGCGGAAATGTTGAATCGGACGAATCCAAGATTCGTGAAGCCGAAGAGGCTCGCAAAGCGCTGGATGAACAAGCCAAGGAGCGGGCGGCAATCGATGCCGAGATCGAGGCGCGAAAGGCTGCCGAGGCGGCCAAACGGGCGGCGGAAGATGCCATCAAGCGGGAGCAGGAAGAGGCCGCGAAGCAAGCCGCAGAGGAAGAGGCGAAACGCATGGCAGAGGAGGCTGCCAAGAAACTCATGGAAGAGGAAGCGAGCACCCCGGCAGAACAGGCTGGTGAGGAGATCGAGGCGAAAGCAAAGACTGATCCGGCTCGTGCCAAGAAAGGCGGTCGCAAAGAGGGCCGCCGCACCGGAAAAGGTTTTGATGGGAGCGAAGACGACAGTCGTTCCGAGCGCAAGGAACTGCGTGTCTCCGAGGAACTGCGGGGGCGTCGTAAAAAGAAACCCGGCGGTAAACAGCGTCGCTCAGTCAGTGCTCCCAGCGAAACACAGCACGGTTTCCAGCGTCCCACCGCTCCTGTGGTGCATGAGGTGAAGGTTCCCGACAACATCACCGTGGCTGATCTGGCCCAGCGTATGACGGTCAAGGCGGCCGAAGTGATCAAGGTGCTCATGAAGATGGGCATGATGGTTACCATCAACCAGGTCTTGGACCGGGATACCGCCACCCTGGTGGTCGAAGAGATGGGACATGTTCCGGTCGTACAGCGGGAAGAGGATATCGAGGCTGATCTGTTGAGCCGGGAGGACGAGGCTGCGACCCAGGGCGAACTGGTGTCCCGTCCGCCGGTTGTCACCATCATGGGTCATGTCGATCACGGCAAAACCTCGCTGCTCGACTATATCCGTACCAGTCGCGTGGCCGCGGGTGAGGCGGGTGGTATTACTCAGCACATCGGCGCCTACCATGTGGATACGGACAAAGGCACTGTGTCCTTCCTGGATACTCCGGGCCACGCGGCATTCACCGCGATGCGTGCCCGTGGCGCCAAGGTCACCGACATCGTCATCCTGGTGGTGGCGGCGGATGACGGCGTCATGCCGCAGACCAAGGAGGCGATCCAGCATGCCCGTGCGGCGGACGTACCGCTGATCGTGGCGATCAACAAGATCGATAAAGAGGACGCCAATCCGGATCGAGTGATCCAGGAGCTGTCACAACAAGAGGTCATTCCGGAAGACTGGGGCGGCGATACCATGTTCGTGCGGGTTTCAGCCAAGACCGGTGCCGGCATCGACGAACTGCTCGATGCGATTCTGCTGCAGGCCGAAGTTCTGGAACTGAAGGCGGTCGAGGACGGTCCCGCAACCGGTTCGATCGTCGAATCCTCTCTGGACAAGGGGCGTGGTCCGGTGGCCACCGTACTGGTCCAATCCGGTACCTTGAACCGGGGCGACATGATCGTATCGGGTAAGGAATACGGGCGTGTACGCGCCATGTTCGATGAGAACGGCCGTTCCATCAAGAAGGCGGGCCCGTCCATCCCAGTGGTGGTGCTGGGTCTGTCCGGTACCCCCGAAGCGGGTGACGATGTGCGCGCGGTGAGTGATGAGCGGCGCGCCCGTGAACTGGCGGAGCTGCGTCACGACCGTCAACGCGATACCCGTCTGGCGGCACAGAAAGCGGCGAAGCTGGAAGAGATGTTCACCCAGATGACCGAGGGCGAGACCCAGACCCTGAACATTATCGTCAAGGCCGATGTGCAGGGCTCCGTGGAAGCGCTCAAGGATTCCCTGATCAAGACCTCCAACGACGAGGTCAAGGTGCGGGTGGTAGCCTCCGGTGTGGGCGGTATCAACGAATCCGACGCCAACCTGGCGGTTACCTCGAATGCGATCATCATCGGTTTCAACGTGCGTGCCGATGCGGGCGCACGCCGGGTGGTCGAGGAGCAGGGCATCGATATGCGTTACTACAGCATCATCTATGAAATCATCGATGATGTGAAAAAGGCCATATCCGGCATGCTGTCACCGGAGATCCGCGAAGAGATCATCGGACTGGCGGAGGTCCGCGATGTGTTCCGCAACTCCAAGCTCGGCGCGATTGCCGGCTGTATGGTGCTCGAGGGTGTGGTGAAGCGCAACAGCCCGATCCGCGTGCTGCGTGAGAACGTGGTAATTTTCGAAGGCGCCCTCGAATCCCTGCGTCGTTTCAAGGACGACGTCAACGAGGTGAAGAGCGGTATGGAATGCGGTATCGGCGTGAAGAACTACAACGACGTCAAAACGGGCGATCAGATCGAAGTCTTCGAACGCACCGAAGTGGCAAGAACGGTATAAGCCCGAATGTCGAAGGATTACCAGCGTACCGACCGGGTCGGGGCCGAGATGCAGCGTGAACTGGCGATGATCATCCGGGATGAGGTCAAGGATCCCGGGTTGGGCATGGTCACCGTTCAGGCGGTACGCGTGGTGCGCGATCTTTCCCAGGCCAAGGTCTTTTTCACCACCCTGGGCGCCCAGTTAAGCCGGGAAGCCAGCGCATCCCACCTCAACCAGGTTGCGGGTCATCTGCGCTGGTTGTTGGGCAAGAGCATGAAGCTGCGCAGTGTTCCCAAACTGCATTTTGTCTACGATGACTCGGTCGAACATGGGGAGCATCTGACCCACCTGATCGAGCGCGCCGTGACTGAAAAACCATCCTGATCAAACCGAACAAAACTCCTCCAATTCGATTTAGAGCACAACTATGGGACGTCGTCGTAACAGAGGGCGCAATATCAATGGGGTATTGCTGCTTGATAAACCGGAAGGCATGACCTCGAACAAGGCGCTGCAGGAGATTAAATTTCTCTACAAGGCCGCCAAGGCGGGGCACACCGGAAGCCTGGATCCCCTCGCCACCGGACTGCTGCCGATCTGCCTGGGGGAGGCCACCAAATTGTCTGCTTTCCTTCTCGACGCGGACAAGCGCTACCGCGTGCGGGTCAAACTGGGGGAGACCACCACCACAGCCGATGCCGAGGGCGAGGTGATCGAGCGGGCCGATCCCAGCGGGGTGACCGTGGAGAGCCTCAGAGCGGTTCTGGCCGAGTTCATGGGTGAACAGCAGCAGTTGCCACCCATGTATTCCGCCGTCAAACACCAGGGCGAACGCCTCTACAAGCTGGCCCGGCAGGGCATCGAGGTGGAACGTGAACCGCGAACCATCCAGATCTATGCCCTCGACCTGCTGGGTTTTGAACTGCCGGAATTCGAAATGGATGTACACTGTTCCAAGGGAACCTATGTGCGCACCCTGGCCGAGGATATCGGCAAGCGGCTGGGATGCGGCGCCTATGTCAGTGCTCTGCGGCGCACCGGAGTCGGCCCCTACAGCGACGCGGAGATGCTGAGCCTGGAGCAGGTGCAGGCCGCCTTCGGAGAGAAGCGCTTCGAGGAGATGGACCAGTGGCTGCTGCCTCTGGAGAGCGCCCTGGCCAACTGGCCGGAAGTGGCGCTCACCGCGGATGCCGCGTTCTACATGAAGCAGGGGCAGCCCATCCAGGTGCCGAATGCGCCGACCAGTGGTTGGGTCAGGCTGTATGCCAATAAAACCGAGTTTCTCGGAGTCGGCCAGATCCTGGATGACGGACGGGTGGCGCCCAAGCGCCTGATGCAGGCGGGTTGAGGAGTATAGATGAGACCCGGGGCGGTTGCCGTATCCGCCCAGAACGCGCATACTACGCGGTCTTCCAGGCAGAGCCTGAACAAAACAACCAGATTTAACCGGTCCGGACGGCCTGAACTCATTGTCGGGTCGACCTTTCAAGTGGCCATTTTTATCGACGTAACCTACAGGAGACACGTCATGTCAATGAGTGCGACAGAGAAGAAAACGATTGTTGAAGAGTATCAGCGCGCCCCGGGCGACACCGGTTCACCGGAAGTACAGATTGCCCTGATGACCGGCCGCATTACCCAACTTACCGAGCACTTCAAACAGCATAAACAGGATCATCACTCCCGTCAGGGCCTGGTGCGCCTGGTCAACTCCCGCCGCAAACTGCTGGATTATCTGAAGGACAAAGACCTTCAGCGTTACAAGGACCTGATCGCCCGACTCGGTCTGCGCCGCTAAATCATCCTGCCAAAAACGAAATAAGCCAAGGATTCAACCGTGACTTTAATAAAGAAAGAATTCCAATGGGGAGACAACAAAGTCTCCATCGAGACAGGTGAAATCGCAAGGCAGGCTGACGGTGCCGTCATGGTGAACATGGACGACACCGTGGTCCAGGTGACCGTTGTGGCTGACACCAACAGCACGCCGCGGGATTTCTTCCCGCTCACCGTGGATTATCAGGAAAAGACCTATGCCGCCGGTATGATTCCCGGCGGTTTTTTTCGTCGCGAAGGGCGTCCCAGTGAGAAAGAGATCCTCACCGCTCGCCTGATCGATCGTCCGATTCGTCCGCTGTTCCCCAAGGGCTTTACCAGCGAGGTCCAGGTCATCATCACCGTGATGTCCCTGAACCCGGCGGTTGATCCCGAAATTCCCTCCCTGATCGGTACCTCCGCGGCGCTGGCCATCTCCGGATTGCCGTTCCAGGGTCCGGTGGGTGCGGCTCGGGTCAGCTACAAAGACGGCACGTACATGCTCAACTCCCCCAAGACGGGATTGAGCGAACACTCCGATCTGGATCTGGTGGTGGCCGGTACGGAAGAAGCCGTGCTGATGGTGGAATCCGAAGCCAACCAGCTTTCCGAAGAGATCATGCTGGGTGCGGTGCTGTTCGGTCACGAGCAGTTCCAGGTCACGATTCAGGCCATCAAGGAACTGGCCGCCGAAGTCAACAAGGCCCAGGAAGAATTCACTCCTCCGGTGGTTGACGAAGACCTGACCTCGGCCGTCGAGGCCGAAGCCGCTCAGGGTATCGGCGACGCCTATCGGATCGCCGATAAGCTCGATCGCTACGCAGTCATCGACCAGGTGGTCGATGCCACCGTCGAAAAGCTCGGCGCCGTGGAGCAGGACGGTGAGCTACGCTGGAGTGCGGATCAGATCAAAGGCGCACTGGAAAAGCTGAAAAAGCGCGTCGTGCGCAGCCGCATCCTGGATGGCGAGCCGCGTATCGACGGTCGCGACACGCGCACCGTGCGGCCCATCAATGTGCGTACCGGCGTACTGCCGCGGACTCACGGATCGGCCCTGTTCACCCGTGGTGAGACCCAGGCCCTGGTTGTGACGACCCTGGGTACCGAACGGGACTCGCAGATCATCGATGCCCTGGAAGGCTCGCGTCGCGAGCACTTCATGCTGCACTACAACTTCCCCCCGTTCTGCGTGGGCGAGATCGGTCGTGTCGGCAGTCCCAAGCGGCGTGAGATCGGCCATGGACGTTTGGCCAAGCGCGGTGTGCTGGCCTGCATGCCGACCATTGGTGACTTTCCCTATGCGATCCGTGTGGTCTCCGAGATCACCGAATCCAACGGCTCCTCCTCGATGGCTTCCGTGTGTGGCACCAGTCTCTCTCTGATGGATGCGGGTGTGCCGATCAAGGCGCCGGTGGCCGGTGTGGCCATGGGTCTGATCAAGGAAGGCGACAAGTTTGCGGTTCTGACCGACATCATGGGCGACGAAGATCACCTCGGCGACATGGATTTCAAAGTAGCCGGTACCCAGGAAGGTATCAATGCCCTGCAGATGGACATCAAGATCAACGGCATCACCAAGGAGATCATGGAGATCGCTCTGGATCAGGCCAAAGAGGGCCGCATCCATATCCTGGGTGAAATGAACAAGGTCATCGATACCCATCGCAGCCAGATGTCCGAGCACGCCCCCCGTATCATCGAGTTCAAGATCCATCCGGACAAGATTCGCGATGTCATCGGCAAGGGCGGCGTCACCATCCGTGGCATCACCGAAGAGACCGGTGCGACGGTGGATATCACCGACGACGGCGTGGTCAAGATCTTCTCCGTGGACAAGGCGGCCGGTGAAGAGGCCAAGAAGCGTGTGGAACTGATTACCGCGGACGTGGAAGTCGGCACCATCTATGAAGGCAAGGTCGCGAAACTGATGGACTTCGGTGCATTTGTCACCATCCTGCCGGGCAAGGACGGCCTGGTGCACATCTCTCAGATCTCCAATGAGCGGGTCGAGAAGGTCAGCGACAAGCTGGCGGAAGGGGATGTGGTTCGGGTCAAGGTGCTGGAAGTCGACAAGCAGGGCAGAATTCGTCTGAGCATGAAAGCGGTGGACGAAGCCTGATTGTTTCGATCCGGTGACTGAGAAAAGGGCCAGTTTACTGGCCCTTTTTTTTGCCTCGGGATGCGCTATTCAGAGCCAATCACGAGATCAGTCAAATCACGGGTAGCCCGGGTGGAGCAAAGCGTAACCCGGGAGGTTCGAAGCGACGACCGTTCCCGGATTGCGCCGTGCGTAATCCAAACAAGGGCAGGCTCTTGATTGCCGCAAGATGTCAGAATGGACTGTAAATCAGCCTCAGAGAAACCAGGAATCCAGTACTACGAACACCAGAATGGCCACCAGCAGGGCAGAAAACAGGACACTACCGATGCCTGATATGATCTCGGCGCCGGTGATGAACCAGGGTTGCGCCTCCCAGCGGTCGAGTACGTGAACCCGGTAATTTCTGTTCAACAGAAACCGCCAGCCAACCAGATAATCAATAAAACTTGCACGCATTGTCTGCTACCAGGGTAAAGGGAGAACCTCAGATTAAGCATGACAAACCTGGGTTTCAGGCAGGTGAATCTTTTATTGCGATATGGTGACGTTTTGATGAAATTGATTATGTTGCCAGGGCTTGATGGTACCGGACGGCTGTTCAAGGGATTCTTACAGTGCTATCCGGGAGAAGCCCGGGTTGTCTCACTGCCCATGGATGGCCCGCAGGATCATCGCGCACTCGCACAGCGAATTTCCCCCCGACTCCCCGAGGAGGATTATGTTCTCCTGGCGGAGTCCTACTCCGGGCTGATTGCCATGCACCTCTGATGGCCATGGGACTGATTCATCTCAAGGGGGTGATATTTGTTGCCTCTTTCCTTAAGTCACCCAACCCCTGGTTGTTGCGGCTGGGGTCGGTTCTGCCGCTCGAAAGACCCCCAGGCGGACACATACTCGTGCCCTGATTCTGGGAAAACATGCCCCCGACGCCTTGATCAGGGATTTTCTGCAGGTGATTGCCCGGCTACCAGCCGGGTTGCTGCAACAGCGCCTGCGGGTCCTGAAAAGCCTCCAGGCACCAGTATTCGAGATTGATATACCGGTTTTCTATCTTCAGGCTCAGCAGGACCGGCTAATCGGTAGAGACTGTTGGTTTGATTTCAAGCGGCGCTTCCCGGCCGCAGAATGCTTTCCATTGGACGGCCCGCATCTGCTGTTGCAGTCACAGCCCCACGCGACATCCTCGTTGGTGTTGGAACTGGTACGAAGGTGTGAAAAGCTAGTATCTGACCCGCAAAGATAGGTCTCATCCTCGCCTTGGCAAGGCCACGGACAGGTACGCGCTACGGATTGCCGGTTGACCGGCCTCGTCAACAGAGGCTTTTTTCATCACCTTAAAGCGTAGGGCAGGTGACCGCAAACGCTCATGCCCGGGTTTCAGGTATGTGCACTAAATTGATTGAAAAATTAGAATATTTCTCCTTTTCTTTTAATTAGATGCGCTGGGTCAATCTTTGGTTGTTCAAATCCTGTATTGTGTCGCGCCTTGATTCGTAACAATCCAGCTCTGTACGGAGCAGCCAGGACAGGTTATAGGTTAGGGATGCGGGCTGCCATGACCCATGCAATACTCGGGTGGCTCAATGAGCGTGGGAGCATTCCGTCTGATTGGCCGGAGTGCCGTTATTGATCCCTGAATTTACGGATGAATCTGCCAGCCCTGGGTTTGGCTGGCAGGGTTCGTGCTACAAGCCATAATAGAAATAACTTCAAGAAAATTAACGGATATTGGTTTGGAATGGTTGGATCGATATAAGACCCTGATCCCTGGTTTGGATTCTTACCGGGGTCGTTATGCCTATTTCGCCATTCTGGTCGGGATGGCCCTGATCACCTTTTCCTATCTTGGCTGGAATCTTGTCCGTACGACCGCCGGTACCCAAATCACCAATATCACCTCCCGCATCCAGACGGCCGGCATTCTTGCGGATGTGCAGTCCGAATTGAATCTGATTGAAAATCAGACGCAGCGGATTCTCATCGAGCCTGACCAGGACAATCTCAAAACCCTGCATAAATCCCTGGATGATTCCCTGGAGGGGCTCAGAAAGGTTATGAGTCAGATGCGTTGGATTCAAACGGACAGTGTTAAGGCATTGTCCAGGGACCGGGAGACCCTTCAGGATAAGATCGAGCAACTGATTGCGGTACGTCATGATGTACAGGATTGGTTTCCCGCCATGAAACTGATGCTGGAGGAGATGTATCCGCATAACCAGGGGTTGCTAGGGGATCTGCAGATTCTGTTTCTGGAGGTCGAGACCGATCTCAGTAATGAGGAAAAGATCCGTGTGGTTTCCGATCTTGCCTACCTGCAGCGGCTCTGGTTTGGCATGACCGGAGAGTTGCGCTTGATGGTGGCCAACCGCTTTGGATTGTTTTCGTCCCAGGATGATACCGAATCCGAGTCGCGCTATGAGAATGTCCTGGAACTCGCAAGCCGGTTTTTCGAGCGATTGAGGCAGATGCAAAATCACTTCGAACATGAGAATCCCAATTTCATCATGTCCGAGGTGTTACGGGAAATGGAGGTCAACTACGTCGGTTGGGTGGAGAGTTTCAAACAGGTCCGGGAGTTCTTTGATCGATCAACCGAGGGTGTTCAAAACTCTGTGTCAACCAGATGTCACAGTGCCATGTGGTCTTCTAGCCGCCCCTCAAAATGTATTGCCAGTTGTGACA
>JBEVVH010000085.1:0-14166 GCA_040507245.1 Candidatus Thiodiazotropha sp. | reverse complement strand
TGACATGCTGAGGGGGCAACACCACCACCTTGTGGCCTAACGCTATCAGGCGCCTCGCCCAATAGTGCGCACTCGCGCAGGCCTCCAGGGCCGCGCCGGGGGCTGTTGGGTAAAAAATCGTTCCACTTCGCCGCGCCGCAACTTCTTGCGCCAGACCCGTTGGCCCTGCTCATCGAGCGCTACCGCGAAAAAAACATGCTTTGCCAAATCCACGCCAATTGTCATAACATTTTTCATGGTCTCTTCCTCTTCTCATTTTGATTGACCGCAACTTCAATCATGGCGCATTACGACGCCGTTATTGAGGGGGGAGGAGACCATTACATCGGGCTACGGTGTTAGGTTTTGATGGAATTCCCTACAAATACTGGGCATCCGGTTTTCGGCGCAAATGGGTCATTCGATCTATGATTGAAGCCATGGATGCGAACAAAAGCGAAAACGTTACCGGAGAACCCCGCAACAGCGCCGTGCGCGGCGGTTTGATGGCACTGGGCTGGCTGCTGTTCGCCCTGGGTTTGATCGGCATCTTTCTGCCGGTGCTGCCGACCACGGTTTTCTGGATCGGCGCGGTGTGGTGTTGGTCTCGCAGTGCTCCGCATCTGACCCGGCGCATTCTCGCGCATCCCCATTTTGGCGAGCCGGTCAGGCTGTTTCTCGAGCAGGGGAAGATGAGCCGTCAGGGAAAAGGCTGGGCCTTCGCGGGTATGACACTCGGTTTTTTTCTTCTGCAGTGGCTGGGACAACCGGGCATCTGGCTCTCGACCGGAATGGGCCTGGTGCTGGTCCTGGTGGCGGTGTGGTTGTGGCGCCGGCCGGAACCGTTGTCCGACTCGCCGGAATATCTGCGCGCGGGCTCCGAAACAGACATAGCGGACTGAATTTCAATAGCCGGCGGGGGTGAAATTTTCCCTTGATGATGTGGTCAGAACTACTGTCTTCCCCCGTCAAGGGCTATACTGGGCAGCAATAGAGTCTCCCTACTATGGAAAACAGAAAACCATGAAAGCGTTGCAATCCAACCGTATTCGTAAACTGAAGAAAGACCACCCGGAGGCATTCCAGGAATGGGTTTCGGGTAAGTCGGATACACTGAAAATTGGAGATCGCAAACTGCGTGTCGTGCCGGTACGCGGTAACCAGAAAAAGGACTGAATCCAAACCTCTGGTTAGTGAGAGGGTAATTCACTCAGCTACCTATTAACCAAGATAAAAGTTTCCCATCTGACAGCAGTTGTATGCCGCAAGTCAGATTTTCTTAGCTGAACTTCAACAGCTTTCATAAGGTTTCAAATAACGGACAGGTGTTCATGACACCCATATCGCATTGACGTGAATCTCGCATTTCCCGCACTGCTGACCTTTCTCCTGATCCTTCCCGGGTTTATTTTTCGCGCGGCCTATACCCGTTCAGAGCGTACCCAACTGGACAATCGGCCCTTCACCTCGGAGACGGTAAAAAGTCTGATCCTGGCAACCCTGTTGCATACCCTGTGGCTTTGGGCCGCCAAGGCGCTTTTTTCAGTAAAGCTGGACTACCAGGGCTTTTTGACCATCTATACTTCGGCTCACGGTGCGCTGCTCGATGGCACCATCAATTCCGCGGCCCATCATATGCCGCAAATCATCTTCTACCTGATGTCACTCTATATATGCGCCTATCTGATGGGGCGTTCCCTGCAGAAACTCGTCTTGCGATTGAAACTCGACCGGCATCCATTGCTCAGTGACCTGTTTCGCTTCGACACCCCCTGGTTCTACCTGTTCAAGGGGTACAACGAAGAGGGTGAAGAGGCCCACTTCGTCAAACTGGCGGTAACCATCAATCAGGGGGGAGCGACCTATCTCTACTATGGAATTCTTGAAGATTTTTTTCTCACCGACGCCGGCCATCTCGACCGCCTGGTGCTGTCATCGGTGGTGAGAAGGCGCCTGGAAGCGGATGAGGAGGACGCTGAGCAAGCCCGCTTTTATGAAATAGCCGGGGATCGGTTCGTACTCAAATATACGGATATCACCAGTCTCAATATCGAGTACTATAAAATCATCGACAATGAAGGCTATGATCCGTCTCTGGAAGCGCGCTCCTGACGACCATAGAGGCTGGTGTAGAGTCCGTTGTTTTCCAGCAGTTCTTCATGTCGTCCCTCTTCGACGACCCGCCCATCCTCGAACACCAGCACCCGGTCCGCCTGTTTCACCGCGCTCAGGCGATGGGCGATGATGATCGTGGTGCGGTTCTTCAAAAACGTACTCAGGGCCAGATGCAGATCCCCCTCGGTGGTGGTGTCGAGGGCCGAGGTCGCTTCATCGAGGATCACCACCGAAGGGTTGGTGAGGGCCATGCGGGCGATGGCGAGACGTTGGCGCTGGCCGCCAGAGAGCCTGACGCCGAAACGCCCGATCAGGGTATCCAGGCCGGATTCCAGGTTTTCCACCGTAGTCTTGAGCTGGGCAATCTCCAGGGCCTCCCAGAGCTGCGAATCATCGATCTCCCGCCCCAGGGTCAGATTGATGCGCACCGAATCGTTGAGCAGTGCGGGATGCTGCAACACCGTGGCGACATGGTCACGCACCACGTCCATGCCGATCTCCTGCACCGGCACCCCGTCGAAGGAGACGGTTCCCGAGGTCACCGGATAGAGCCCCAGGATGATCTGTACCAGAGTGGTCTTACCGCCGCCACTGGCCCCGACAAAGGCTACCTTCTCACCTGCACGGACCTCCAGGTTGACCCCGTTGAGAACCAACGGACCCGAGCCATAAGCAAAGCTGATGTCCTGCAGGCGCAGACCCACCGTGGTCTTGCCTCGGAAGGGGTTATGACGGTGGGGGTAGACCGGTTCGAGTTCCACCCGCAGCAGGTCGTTGATGCGGCCCAGGGCCGCCTGTGCCCCGTGATAGGCATACTGGATATTCAGCACCTCCTGCACCGGTCCCATCATGAACCACAAGTAGGCATAGACCCCGAGCATCTCCCCGATGGTCAGATCCGACCAGAGCACCATGAACATGCTGACCGCACGGAAGATATCGAAGCCGAACAGGAAGATCATGAACGACAGCCGGTTGGCCGCGTCGCTCTTCCAGGTGAAGGCGGCGGAGTGATGCCGAATCCGGTCCGCCTTGTCGATGATGCGCCGCACATAGTGCCGTTCCCGGTTGCTGGCGCGGATCTGCTGGATCGCGTCAAGGGTCTCCTCGAGAGACTCCTGGAACAGTTGAAAGGCGGAGTTTTCCGCCTTCTTCAGATGTTTGACTTTGCGCCCAAACACCGTGGTGAAATAGATCACCAGGGGGTTGAGAAACAGAATGAACAGGGCCAGCGGCCAGTTGATCCACAACAGCACCAGGGCGGTGCCGAGGATGCTCAGCACCGCGACCAGAAATTTACTCGTGGTGACACTGACAAAGCTGTCGATGGCCTCCAGGTCGGTCACCAGGTGCGAGGCCACGGTGCCACTGCCCATGGTCTCGTAGGCCGACATGGAGATACGCTCGAGCCGCAGCAACAGATCCCGGCGCATGTGATAGATCACATCCTTGGCGATGCGGGTGAATTGCCAGGTCTGCCAGACCCCGAATACCAGGGCGGCGAGGCGGAGGAACAGGGTCAGCGCCAGGATCGCCAGGATGTAGAGGATCGGCCCATGCCAGGCCTCGGGGAACAGGCTGTTCATGAATCCCACAGCGCGTCCTGGCTGATGCAGCAGGACCTCGTCGACCAGCAGGGGGATCAGCAGCGGCACCGGAACCGCGGCGATGGTGCCGAGGATGGCCACCAGGTTGGCGACGACCAGTTCCCGCCGGTGGTGCAGGATCATCTGGATCAGCTCATTCCAGCGGTAGGTCTCCTGTCGTAGTGGGATTTCAGGGTAGTGAGCCGTTTCGGCATCAGTACTCATAACAGTGCATTTGCGCCTTCATACGTCGGAGTGCTTCGATACGGTTTTGCGAATCGCCGATGCGATCGTCCTCATAATACTCGGCCACGCCGGAATAGCCCAGGTAGGCGAGGGCGCCCGGCGCCCAGATCGCGCCGATCCAGATCGATGCTCCGGTATACGGGTCTTCATAAAACCCGGGTTTGGCGGTATAGGTATCGTTCTCCAGCATGGCAATCGCCTGGTCCAGCTGGCGGCAATTCAATGCCGCATCCTCCGCCTCGAACTGGGGTCCCATGGGTCGTGGGAACATTCGAGTCGCTTCCTGTTTGTCCTGGGTGTTGTCGATTTGCGGCTTTGCACGGTACTCCGAGAGCGGATCATCGGCTGGCGGGTTTGCCATCAGGCTCCCGGAGAAAGCCAACGCCAGAACGCAACTGATTGTTTTCATGTATTTAACTAACATGGTTCGTCCGCTCCAAATGGTCATGCAGGATGCTCTGAATCCAAACCGGTACGCTCGAGGTTCCTCTAAAGGTCTTGCGGTCACGCGCTCACACCAGACCGGCTGTACGGATCTGTCGATAATTACGCAGATTCCGCGCCAAGATACGGACACACGATTCGTCCCCTCAGCCGAGCGTCCCAGTGGGCTTTCGGTGACCCACCTGTTCTGAACCGGTTTTGCCGGTCTGGCCGCTGTGCAGCAGCAGCCAGGGCAGGATGGTGATGAACAGGCTGCACACAATCAGAGCGCCAGCAGGCAGATCCAGCCACAGGGAGAGCAGTAAGCCCAGCGCATAGGCGAATCCGCCCAGCAGATAACCCAGCCAGAGTCCTCCCCGCTGTGGCTGCCATCGGGTCGCGATGGCGGGCAGAATCAGACTTGCGAAAACCAGGTAGACGCCGACCAGTTGCACGGATACGGTGACGGTGACGGCGAACAGGGGGTAAAAGACTAGGGGATGGTTGCGCGCCGGAAACACAAACCAGACCGCAAGCATCACGCCGTAGACGACTGCCGGCAGCATCAGATCGACATAGCCGACCCAGAGGATTTGCCCGACCAGCAGGTCCTGAAGGTGTTCACCACCCTCCGGGTTATGCGCAAGCAACAGGATTCCCAGACACGCGGAGACCACGAACAGCACGCCAATCAGCGCTTCCTGAATATCAGGCCACAGTTTCTCCACGCCCCATAGCAGCAGAGCGCCGCTCAGAGCGGCAATAAAGGCCGCCAGTTGGGTGGCCATACCGTGCTCGTCCCAACCCAGATTGGCCGCCAGGATGACCCCCACACCGGCGACCTGGGCAATCGCAAGATCGATGAAAATGATGCCCCGGGCGAGTACTTGACGTCCCAGTGGGACATGAGTGGACAGGATCAACAACCCCGCCGCGAAGGCGGGGCCGAGGATGCTGATGTCGAGCTCGAACGGGTTCATTGCGGTACCTGCAGCAGGCGTGACAGGGTAACGTCGAACAGCCCGAACAGATCCTTCGCAGCCTCGCTGCCGCCCACCGTGAAGGGCAGTTCCACTGCCGCTATCCCTGTTTCCCTCGCAAGCCACTCATCGGCGCGCGCATCCTGGTAGGCCGCCCGAATCACCATCAGCGCCGGTCGCGCGGAGAGTTCCGCCTTGAGTTCGGCCAGATGACCGGCCGAAGGGGGTACTCCGGGCTTGGTTTCCAGCTGCCCCGCCTCCTGCAGACCCAGCCAGTCGAACAGGTAGACCCAGCTCTTGTGGTGAACCACCACCCGCTGGCCCCGCAAAGGTTCAGCCTGCTGCTCCCAGCGCTGAATCGCCGTGCTCCAACGGCGGGAGAAATCGGCCAGGCGGGCGTCGTAATCGTTGCCATGGGCCGGATCGAGCTGTTTGAGTCGTGCACTCAGGGCGACGGCGATCTGGGCAATACGCCGGGGATCGGTCTGCACATGGGGATTGCCTTCCGGGTGGACATCCCCCTGGGTCCGGTCAACCGATTCAGGGACTTCCAGGCGCGTCACCTGCATGGCCGCTTCGAACAGCCCGGGTCTGCCGGTCTGCACTTGGGCATTGCCGGACTGGCGTTGCAGCATCGGCAACCAGCCGGTTTCGAGACCCGCGCCGGTGCAGACCGCCAGGTCGGCCCTGCGCAGACGCGCAATCAGGGAGGGGCGTGCCTGGATGTGGTGCGGATCCTGACGGGCGGTGGTGGCGGTGGTGATCTGTGCATGCGTGCCGGCCAGTTCCTTTGTCAGGGCGGCCCATTCGGGTTCGCAGGCGAAGACCTGAAGATCAGCGGCGCCGACTGTTCTCAGGAACAGGGCAAACCACAGGGTGATTGATAATCGAATCAAATGTTTCATGGTCTGTCTCCCGCTCAGTACGAATGCGCGCCGTGCGCCCCAAGACTCATCTGATACTGCAACAACCACTGGTTGTCGGATTCAGCGGTCGATTCGTCCCGGCTAAACTGCAACCGCAGGCGACTGTATTCGCTGTTGGAGTAGTCCACCATCAGGGTGTTGACCGAAGGGTCGTGTCCCTGGGTGTCGAGTACCGTTCCGGCATAAGCCGCGCCGGGTTCATCCGCCTTCAGCCGGGAGTGGCGCAATCCGACCCGCCAGCCATGCACGAACTGGTAGATAGCCTGGACGTACCAGCCGTCCGAGGTGACATCGAGGGGCAGGGTGTCGGTTTCGGCCGGGGTGAACTCACCCTCGTCCTGACGCTGGATGTATTCGGCCTGAAGCTTGAAGTTACGTTCGTAGCCGTTACCCTCCGGTGCCCATTTCCAGACGAAATCGGCGATGATCAGGTCGCTGTCACCGCTGAACAGATCCTCGCCGTACTCGCTGGCGGTTTCTCGTTCGGCAGATTTCGCGGACAGGTAGGAGAGACCCGCCCGCCAGCTGTGACTTTCATTCAGGTCGTCTCCGAGGTGGAAAAAGGCAGACCAGCTGCCTCGTCCGTCATTGTCACCGCCACCTGCGGGAAAGCCCTCGCCACGCAGCCATTCGGCACTGAATTCCAGGAACAGGTCGGTTGGCGCCAGCCAGCGTGCCTGCACACCGTCATCCCCCAGCTGGTTACCCAGCATGGCCCGGTAGACCAGGGGTGCATCGACGAAATCCCAGGCATGGGCGTGTTGCTCATTCAGGTAGCCGATACCCGAGAAAAATCGCCCGGCGCGCAGGGTCAGGCCATTGCCCAGCCCTGTTGTCTGGACGAAGGCGTTCTCCACCTCGGCGGAGCCCTCACCGGTCAGGGCCACGGTGAGCAGGCCATACCAGTCCGGGTCGATATTGGCGCTCAGGGATAGTTCCGATTCACCGAGGGAGAAGCCCTCTTCTCCCGGGCCGGTTTCTTCAGCTAGGGGAAATCCGGGCAGGGCATAGGCTTCGGGGTCCGATTCGAAATCCCCATAGGTACCGCTCAGGATGAGGGCGATATTCGGGTTGAAGCCGGTGTCAGCCGCCTGGGCGAACGCAGGCAGGGCGGCGCAGGCCGCGAACAAAAGTTTTCCGCATTTCATGCAGTGTCTCCAAATTCAGTACATGGGGAAGCTCCGTACACCGGGGTGCCGGATCATCCCAACAAAAAAGTTCTTCAGACTGAATCGGAAGTAGGGGGGCCGCGTTGACTCAGTACGCAGCGAAACGGCGGTTCCAGGATGGGTGCAATGTGCCTGCCTGGCTTTTCGTAGCTGATGGTGAAATGGGAGGTGCAGGGGGTTGGCTGAGCAGCAAGCGCACCGTTCCCCAGGTGTCCGGCGAACACGCAGACCTCGCACACCTCATCGTCGTGTCCCAGGTGGGCCGTCAGTTCGTGATGTAACTGCAGCCAGCCGAGTAACAGCAGAGAGAGCGCCAGGAACAGGTGAAATTTATGCTGCAGTGGCCTCAAGCGGGGATCCGTTTGGAAATGATAATTGTCAATTGCGACTTATTGTTTGACGAAAACATGGTCCCGTCAATGGTTGCTTGATGCCGTGATTCGATTGGGTTTCAGGATTGCAGGGTGCACTGCCTGCTTCGGATCAAAGTTGCACCCCACTGGGGTCGCTGGATCACTGTTTAGAAGCCCGCTAATGGCTGGAGATCCATGCAGGAGGAATCGTTGAACAGGCAGTGTGAGGAATCAGAGCACCGATTCGTTGAAATCGTAGATGAGATTGCTTTCCGGGCGTTGCACGAAGTTGCCCTGCACATAGTCGATACCGCTGCTCCACAGCGCGGCAATACTGCGAGGGTCTTCCACCTGAGGGGCAATGGCCTTGATCTTGCGCTCGTGGACCATCTCGATCAGGTTGCGTACTTCCTCGCCGGGATTGTTGAGCAGGCTATAGTCCAGCTTGACGAAGCGGATGGGCAGATGATGGATGGTCTGCTCCGATTCCGGGTTCATGGTGACCCGGGTCAGCAGGCAGGAGATGCCCAGCTTGTTGAGCATTTCGAAACAGATCTTGGCAGTCTTCAGATTGCGGCCGACCTCATGGATGTTGAATTCAAAGGTCAGGGTGTTCTTGAAGATGTGGCCGGTGCCGTGCTTTTTACTCAGCCAGCTGAGCCGTTCCATGTTGTCGAGCAGATTGGTGGACTGCGAGACGAACAGGTGCAGTTGGGTACCCTGTTTCAGATTCTCATTGACCAGATTGATGGCGCGGCGGGTGATCCACTGATCGACCTCGGCAATCAGCCCCAACTTTTCAGCAATCGGGATGAACTCCCCTGCGGTGTGCAGATTGCCATCCGGTTCCTGCAGTCTCAACAGGGTCTGGTAATGGGCCACGGTGGACCCTTGCAACGCCACAACCGGCTGAAAAAAAATGTCGAAGTAGTCATGTGTGAGTGCTTTTTTCAGCAGATCACCCATGTCCTGCTGCTGATGGCTGTCCGTAACCGGACGTTTTTCCACCTTGTAGAGATTGATCTGATTACCACCGGCCTCTGCGGCCCTGCGGCTGGCGATCTGGGCATGGGCGATGATGGAACGGGAGTCCTGGTTGCCGGATTCCACCGGATAGACGCCGATGCTCAGGGTGACCACGGCGGTGGTATTTTCGACTTCGATGATTTGACTCTGGATATGATCGCAGAGGGACTGGGCCAGCTGTTTCAACTCGTCAGCACTGCCGCGCAGCGCCAGCAGGCCCAGGCTGTTGTCTCCGAACCGGGTGAGGATATCCTGGGGCTGCAGCTTCTTCTTCAGGTGCTTGGCCACTTCGGCCAGCACCACATCGAGTCCCCCGATGCCCACCGACGCGATCAGCTCCTCCGGCTTGTCGATCTGCAGATAGCAGACTCCGGTGATCTCATCCAGGGCGGCCTCCGAGATCAGCAATGCGTCGAGCCGCTCCAGCAGATAGTGACGGGAGTGCAGTCCGGAAACCTTTTCACTGGTTTTGTCACCCTGAAAACGATGGCTCAGCTGACGAGCGCGGCGTATCCGATTGGTGACCGTGCGAATGAGGTGCTTGGGGGCAATCGGCTTGGAGAGGAAGTCTTCGCCACCGAAGCTCAGAGCACTGAGCTGCTTGTCCAGGTCCTGCTCACCGGAGAGAAACACAATGGGGATATCCACAAACTCATTCTGCTCGCGGATCACCGCAGTCAGCTCGGTGCCGCTCGCTTCCGGCATGTAGAGATCCATGAGAATCAGGTCCGGACGAAAATCGTGCAGGGTGTCCAGAACCTTCAGCGGATCGGTCACGATCCGGCAATCGAATTGGGCCTTGCTGAGAATGGCATCCGCGAAATCAGCTTGTGCCGGGTCATCCTCCACGATCAGCACGCGATATTTGGCGTGCGAATGGCGGGAGCAGAGTTCATCGACCCGCTTCGCCACGACGAAGGGATCAATCGGCTGGGACCAGTAGGCGCTGGCGTCCACGCGAATCGCCGCCAGGCGGGTTTTGAGATCCGCCGAGTCCGCGATAAAGGCTACGGGGAGTCCGGGTAATCCATTGTCTTTATTCCACAAACCACCGGTTTTTGATTCCGGAAAAAGCTTGCTGAGCATTGAGGTGTGACTGATCAGGAAACTCGGGTCGTTCGGGTTGATTTCATAGTGATGAATAATCTGCCCGGGACTGTCGAGCAGCGCGACATCGAAGTTCAATGCCTGAAGATTACGGATGATACCCGCCGCCTGGGTCTCTTCGATACCCAGCAGGAACACCTTGTGATCGTCATGTGCCACCTGGGTCGTTGAGCTTTTGGCGTGCTCATCGGTTTGGCTGGCCATCACCTCAGCTTGGTGGTTGCAGGCCTGGATAGAGGCATCCTTGAAGGCATGGATCAGGCCGTCGAGTGCCACCACATCGTCGTGTTGCGGCTTCAGCCCGGTGCCATGGTAGTCACTCAGGTGACTGATCAGGGATCTTCCGCTGTGGGCAATCTGATGCACGCCGAATTTCTCACCTGAGTCCGACAGGGTGGTGATGCGCTCGATCAGGGTGTTGAGCAGGTCCCCCTTCCAGTCACTGTGGACCAGTTGATGCCAGTTTTCCAGGATGGCGGACACACGCCCGGGCACTTGGTGCAGGAACGAACTCATCAGGTTCGCTTTGGTGCTCTGGCTGGAGGTTTTGTCACTGCTCATGAAATCGGAATCAGTTGCCTTAGAAGGTTGGAATCCAAGCCGCTCGAGGCAACACGAAGTGTGACCTTTGATTAACCGTGTAACTGCTTGTCGTCCAAAAGGATGATAACGGTTTGTGGGCTTCTCTGAAAGTCTTGGTTGGTGGGGTTAGGCAATTGATTCCCGAGCTTTGGGGCTATCCCGGAGCGAAACATGCGACGTGTTCACCCGCATTTGCCCGGGTAGGCGGTGGCTGCATCCGGATTGTCATTCACTGGGTGCCACAGGCAGCTTGATTCCACAGCATGGCTGCGCGGTAGCCGGATCCTGCAGGGGGTGGAAGGCCTGTCGCTACTCCGGTATTGCAGCCTGACTGATGCCCTCTACATGAAACGCACCTTCATGGACCGACCAGCGTATGTTGTAGTCATAGAGCCGCATGCCGAAGGTATCCCGCTGAGCCTCCTCCAGGTAGGCGGGTCTGGGGTCCTGGGCGAGCACTTCATGGATCAGCCGCATCAGATGATCCCTGTGATCTTGGGTCAGTCGGTTCAGGAACTGCGTGGCCTCCGTGCTGTAAGAAAGCGAGATTTCGCTGCCGGGGGGGGGGCGGTGCATAACCCGCCCGGGCCTCGGGGATACTGTCCGAATAGGGCACATAGGGTTTGATATCGAGTACCGGTGTGCCATCCAGCAGATCGATACCTCCCAGGTGCAGCACCACGCCAGCATCGGAGCACTCCAGTTTGAGCAGGCGCAATACCGATAGGCCGATCGGATTGGGCCTAAAGGGACTGCGGGAGGCGAACACTCCGACCCGCTGATTGCCCCCCAGGCGGGGCGGGCGGACCATCGGTTTCCAGTCGTTTCTGCGGGCGGCATGAAACACGAAGCTGATCCACACGTGGGAGTAGTCCTCGAGTCCGCGAAAGGCCTCGGCACGGTTGTAGGGAGGAAGTATCTCGAGTTGCCCCTGTGCCTCCTCAATCAACCCGCACTGGCGGGGAATGCCGAATTTCTCCTTGAAGCAGGAATGGATGATACCGATGGGTTTGAACGAAAAAGTCATGATTTGCGGAACTGAATGACCTTCTTCAGGGGGTTCAGATCGATTTCGTCGAACACGGTCCCCGGGTGAGCGCGCAGCACCCAACCCACCGCCTCGGCAATGTCTTGCGGACGCAGGTGGTTTTCCGGCTGGTCGCCAGGCGCGAAATCCAGTTGATCGAAGAATCCACTCGCCACCATCCCTGGGTTGATCAGGCAGACCCGCAGGCCGTTGCTGCTGCATTCCGCCCGCAGTGACTGGGCAAACCCCCTGAGGGCGAATTTGCAGGCACTGTAGAGGCTTCCACGACGACCACCGGCCAATGCGGATTCCGAGCCGATGATGATCACATCCCCCCGGCCCTGACGTTTCATGTGCGGGATGAAGGCCCGCGCGACGAACAGATGCTGCACCAGGTTGAGATCGATGGTGCTGCGAATCTGGTCGTAGGAGAACTCCTCCAGGGAACCGAAATGGCCCGCCCCGGCGTTCAGCACCAGGCCGTCCAGATCGGGATGGGTGCGTGCGATCTCGCCAAGCCGGTGCGGCAGGTTCTCCAGATCCGCCAGATCCAGAATGACCGGTTCGAAATATTCGGGATGATCAGCCCAGTCGGAAAAGTCCCGCCCGATGCCGATGATCCGGTCTCCCTGATCGAGCAGGTGACGGGAGATCGCCGCACCGATACCGTGGGAGGCGCCGGTGACGAGAAGTTTTCGGGGCAGGGGTTCAGTCATCTCGGGTAAGCCAGTCAATCATGTGGGTTATGAACTCCGCCTGCTCTGCGATGAGTGCGCGCACGCCTTTGGCGGTAATCTTTTCGCTGCCGTGTTCTGGGTTGTCCGAGACGACCTTGAGCACACCGATCCGTTGCATATCCTCATCGGCATTGAGTGCCGCGAGGAAACCGGCGGATTCCATATCATAAGCCATCTGCACCGCGTAGACTGCCTGGGGCTGCTCGACGCAACACAGGATGCCGCACCGCTCCGCAAGCTCGGGCGGCGCGCACAGATCCCAGCGATCGCCCTGCGGGGTGATCACCCGTTCGGCAATCATGGCCTCGCCCAGGGCGAGTGAACCGTGACCGCAAATGCCGATGTTCAACCAGGCGACGGGCTGTTCCGGGACGGAGATGGCTTTTAGGTACCGGGTCGCTTCGCGAATCGCCGGGATGCCTACCCCACTCACGGCAAGTTGTATATCGCCTGCCTGATACACGGGCAGGGGCGTTTGCCGATGACTCCGTTGCAGGTTGAAACGCTCGATCAACGGTTTGGCTTCCGCGGGCAGGGCGGTCAGCAGATTTATTGGCACCGGGCCCTTCATGGTTGTAACTCCCGGGCGTAGCGCATAAGGACCGCCCGATATTCAGCGGCCCGCTCCGGGGCATTACGCTTTTCGGCGCCCTGGATGAGGATCCGGCATTTCTGCTCCAGGGTCTGAAGGGTTTTCAAGCGGTCACCGGACGACAGGTGTTGTGTATCCAGAAGTTTTCGCAGCGCATGGACCCGGAATCGATCCATACCCCAGTGGCGACGGGACAGCTGGTCTTCGTGACCGCCGTATTTGACCACCAGGGGTTCATCCACGAAAGCGACCGCCTCCCGGGAACAGATTCGCAACCACAGGTCATAGTCTTCACAAGCAGGCAGTTCCTCATCAAACCCGCCATAGTCATCGAACAGGCGGTGATGCAGCAGCGCTGCCGAAGGTGAGATCACGCACAGCGGCAGGCAATGCTCAAAGATCTGTCCCCCCTGTTTGGCGTGTTTGCGCATCGCGTTGACCCGTTTCCCATTGCGGATCCAGATCTCCTCGCTGTGGCACAGGCGCAGCTGCGGCAAGGCGGTGAGTCGCCCGAGCTGCCGTTCGAGTTTTTCAGGCATCCAGCTGTCATCCGAATCGAGCAGGGCCAGCCACTCACCGTTGGCTTCACGGATACCCCGGTTGCGGGCGGCGCTGACGCCCCGGTTGTCCTGTCTGAGGTACACACAATTGGAATAGTGCCGCGTCATTAAGTCGGGCGTACCATCGTTGGAGCCATCATCGATCACGATGATTTCACGCACGGCATGACTTTGGGCGAGTACCGAGTCGAGTGCCCGAGGCAGGGTGTGAACACGATTATGTGTCGGGATGATGACCGAGACACCGGATCTCATAATGGGAGTTGACTCGCGTGGGTTGTGCGCAGCATGGGTATGAACAAGAGGACACTACACATCACGATTCATCTGAAATCGGGCATTTTGAATTTGGAAAAACCCCAACGATGCAAGCAGTATACCCGCTCTGAAGGAAACCGCTTCAAACCGCTTGCCCGGGCACCTCGGAACCCGGTTGTGCCCATCACAGACAAATCCCGGGTTATGCTTTATACTGCCAGGAAATCAGGAGCGTTTCAGGTAGTCAGTTTTGGGATTAACCGATTGTATGGAAAAGGATTTCTTGTATAGGTGCAGTTTGGCCTGAACGAGGTGTATATCCATGGAGTCCATGCTAAGTGAAGTCAAGAAGATTCGATACTGACGCCGTTCTGGAAAAGATACTTGAACACGACCAGGAGGGGTTCAATCGCTGCCAGCCAGGGAAAGCGAAGCGAAGGCTGGTAGTCCCTGGTAGTCGCGAGGCGATACTGGAAACCCGACGTGCCGTAGGCGCCAAA
>JBEVVH010000084.1:0-14193 GCA_040507245.1 Candidatus Thiodiazotropha sp. | reverse complement strand
TTCCTCTTCTCATTTTGATTGACCGCAACTTCAATCATGGCGCATTACGACGCCGTTATTGAGGGGGGAGGAGACCATTACATCGGGCTACTTCATACCGTGTTACTTGACCACCTTGAGCGAAGGCCGCCGACCGGATGGTGGCGAGGGATCGGGATCATCATCCGGGATGTCCTCGACTTCCGAATCGTCATCCGGAAACAACATGCCCTGACCGTTCTCCCGGGCGTAGATTCCCAGTACCGCCTTGGGCGGAATCAGAATCTCCTCCGCAACCCCGCTGAAGCGAGCACTGAAACTGATCCAGTCATTACCCAGCACCAGCCCGGAGACCGCGGAGGGATCCACGCTGAGGATGATTCGCCCGTTTTCCACGAATCGCCGGGGAACGACCGTGCCCTGGCAATCCGCATTGACCATGAGATAAGGGGTGTTACCGTTATCGACCAGCCATTCGTAAAGTGCCCGCAACAGGTATGGGCGGTTGGATGTCATTTCAGACATGGCTTTCAGCCGCGCATTTCCTGTTCCGCTTCGGAAAGACTCTTGATGAAGGAATCCTTTTCGAACAGTCGTTTGCTGTATTCCTGGATATCCTTGGCGCTGGCCGGCAGCTCCACCCCGAGTTCAGGGAGGCGCCACAACATCGGGGCGATCGCGCAATCAACAAGGGTGAACTCGTCACTCATGAAAAACGGTTTGGCACTGAACACCGGGGAAGTCGCGATCAGGCTTTCACGCAATTCCTTGCGCGCCTTAGCCGCCTCTTTCTTGCCGCTGAGAATGATATCCATCAGGGTATACCAGCCGTTGTCTACCCGGTACATCAGCAACCGGGAGGTGGCACGCGACACCGGATCGACTGGAAGTAGAGGTGGATGAGGGAACCTCTCGTCCAGGTACTCCATGATGATGGGGGATTCATAGAGTTTCAGGTCCCGATCAACCAGAGTGGGAAGAGTCCCGTAGGGATTGAGTTCCATCACCTCTTCCGGAACATTCAATGGATCGATATCTTCCACTTCATAGGTGATATTCTTTTCCGCCAGCACCAGTCTGACCCGGTGACAGTAGGGGTCGGTCGGATCCGAATAGAGGGTCATCACCGAGCGTTTGTTCGCAACTGCTGCCATTATCTGCCTCTCCCGAAATTGTCCGCGTCAACCAAAAAGTCCATACGCAACGCCGGACAAGAAAATTACCACACGAAAAAAGGCGCACAGTATACCGCAACTGTGCGCTTTTTTGTCAGCGAGTTCAGCGTAGCGCATTCAAAAGAGGCGCCACACGGATGTCAGTGAATGTCCTTCCAGTACTCTTTCTTGAGCAAATAGGCCACCACGAAGAACACCGCAATGAACAGCAGCACCCAGACACCAAGGCGCTTTCTCTCCATCTGGGTCGGCTCGCCGACATAGCTCAGGAAAGCTGTCAGGTCGCGAGCTACCTCATCGTACTCCTCAGCACTCAAGGTTCCCGGAGTCACGGTTTCGAAGCCTTCGAAGGTCACGTGTTCGTTACCCTGGGCATCCGTCTCAGTCTTGAAAACCGCCTTCTGGGTACCCTGCAGCTTCCACAGCACATGGGGCATGGCCACATCCGGGAACACCGTGTTATTCACGCCGAAGGGACGCTTTTCATCCAGGTAGAAGCTTTTCAGATAAGTGTAGATATAATCCACACCTCGGGCACGAATCAGCACACTCAGATCCGGCGGAGCGTTACCGAACCAGGCATTGCCCTGATCCTCGGTCATCGCAACCTTCATGGTGTCACCGATCTTGTCGGTGGTGAACATCAGGTTGCTGATCACCTCTTCATCGCTCAGACCCAGATCCCTCGCCATACGGTTGTAGCGCTGATACTTGGCCGAATGGCAGCTCAGGCAGTAGTTGACGAAGTATTTGGCGCCGCGCTGCAGCGAGGCCTGATCGCCAAGATCGATGTTGGCGTCTTCGAGATGCGGCCCTGCGCCCGAAGCCAGTCCGAGCATGGGGGCCGCGGCTAATAAGAATGCAACAATCAGCTTTTTCATTCGGTCACCCTCTCAGGCACGGGTTGGGTTTTGTCGAGCTTGCTGTAGATAGGCATCAACAGGAAGAAGGCAAAATAGAAGGCAGTACCCACCTGCGCGAGTATGGTGTAGAGCGCAGTGGTTGCCTGAGTCCCCAGATAGCCAAGCATGATGAAGTCGACCACGAACAGTCCCAGCATGACTTTGGTGATCATGCCCTTGTAACGGATCGACTTGACCGGGCTGCGATCCAGCCAGGGCAGGAAGAACATGATCAGGATGGAGGCGAACATGGCCAGTACGCCGGGGAACGCGGATCCGGCCACCGAGGGTACGGCACGCAGGATGGCGTAGAAGGGGGTGAAGTACCAGACCGGCGCGATATGCGGCGGGGTCTTCAGCGGGTTGGCCGGTTCAAAGTTGGGATGCTCCAGGAAGTAGCCGCCCATCTCCGGTGCGTAGAAAATCACCGCGGCGAACAGGAACAGGAAGCCGGCGACGCCCGCGATATCTTTAACCGTATAGTAAGGATGGAACGGGATACCGTCTTTGGGGATGCCGTTCTCGTCCTTGTTCTTCTTGATCTCGACACCATCCGGGTTATTGGAACCCACTTTATGCAGCGCAACGATGTGGACGAACACCAGGGCCGCCAATAGGAAAGGCAGCAGGAAGTGCAGCGCAAAGAAACGGTTCAGGGTTGCGTCGGAGATGACGTAGTCACCACGCACCCAGACACCCAGATCGGGACCGATCACCGGAACTGCGGAGAACAGGTTGACGATAACCTGCGCACCCCAGTAGGACATCTGGCCCCAAGGCAGCAGATAGCCGAAGAAAGCAGTGGCCATCATTGCCAGGTAGATGATCACACCGATGATCCACAGCAGTTCGCGGGGCTTGCGGTAGGAACCGTACATCAGGCCGCGAAACATGTGCAGGTAGATCACGATAAAGAAGGCCGAGGCGCCCGTGGAGTGCATGTAGCGGATCAGCCAACCCCAGTCCACATCACGCATGATGTATTCGACCGAGCCAAACGCGAGTTCCGCATCAGGCTTGTAGCTCATGGCCAGCCACACACCGGTGAGGATCTGGTTGACCAGCACCAACAGCGCCAGGGAACCGAAGAAATACCAGAAGTTGAAGTTCTTCGGGGCATAGTACTGGGCCAGATGCTCGTTCCAGACCTTGGTCATCGGGAAACGGTCATCGATCCAGCCGACAAAATTTTTCATAGCGCTCATCAGGCTGCTCCTCCATCGGCACCGACCAGGATTTTGGTGTCGGAGAGATACTGGTAGGGGGGAATTTCCAGGTTCTTCGGCGCGGGTACGCCGGAAAAGACCCGACCGGCCAGATCGAAGCGGGAACCGTGGCAGGGGCAGTAGAAGCCACCCAGCCATTCCGGACCCAGGTCCTCAGGGGCCACGTCCGGGCGATAGGTGGGGGAGCAACCCAGGTGGGTGCAGATACCCACGGCCACCAGATACTTCTCTTTAGTGGAACGGGTCTCGTTTTTGCAGTATTCGGGTTGTTGCCCGGTGTCGTCGGAAGCCGGATCCAGTAACCGGTCGTTCAACTTGGGCAGATCGGAAATGTTCTGCTCGGTCCGGTAGACGATCCACACCGGCTTACCACGCCACTTCACCCGCATCAGCTGCCCGGGCTCGAGCTTGCCGATATCGGCCTCAACCGGCGCGCCGGCTGCCTTGGCCTTCTCACTGGGAGCCCAAGCCGCCAGAAACGGGTAGATCACAAATCCGGCACCTACCGCCCCGACTGCACTGGTCGCAAGCGTAAGGGTACGCCGCTTTTTCAAATCAACGCCATCTGCGCTCATATTAGTTATCCCCGGCTACTGTCATGGGCAGTTAAAAACAAAGCAGTTCCCGTCCCGCCCATATTTTAAGGACATTAGAATATACTTACATAAATTGAGAAAATTAACGGCGCATTCTCCATAATGTGGCCGCACTGGTCAAGGAGGTTTGATGTCATTTTCCCAATATACCCTGTCTTTTTAGTGTGTTTTATTTGCCCAGCACAAAACAGAAATACACTTAAAATCAATAGCTAATCACAAAACACCAAAACCTTGGCCAACTCCAGACGAACGCAAATCTCCTTGAGACCATTTGATCATTTGCATCCCGGGAACACATGGCAAGTCCGGCTCAACAGCAAGCCAGGAGGGTTCGAAACGCTGGTAACAGGCTAGCCCCGCCCGCTGGGCGATTGGCTGGCGGGATAGCTCAGACCGGGTTATCCAGGTCCATAAAACACCATTCCAGGTTGAATTGCTCCGCCAGGTGTTGTCCCAGTGAAACCACTCCGTAACGCTCCGTGGCATGATGGCCGGCGGAGAAATAGTGAATGTCCAGTTCCCGCGCCAGATGCACCGTGTGCTCAGAGATTTCACCAGAGATAAACGCATCCAGGCCCAACTCAGCGGCCTGCTCGATGTAGCTTTGGGCGGCACCGGTGCACCAACCCACCTGTCGCAGGGGCTCACGCCGGGCGGGAATATGCAACGGCGGCCGATCCAGCGCCCCCTCGATCCTCAGGCCAAGTTGCTGAGAGCTTATGGGGGATTCCAGCTCAGCCTGCCAAAGCAGCCCTCCCGCCGCCTGGGTCGCCTCGGCGCCTGCGAAGCCGAGCCGTTCCGCCAGCTGACGATTGTTGCCATGCACAGGGTGGGCATCGAGCGGCAGATGGTAGGCAAGGAGGCTGATCCCGTGGCGAAACAGACCTCCGACACGTTGCCCCTTGACTCCTCGCAGGGCAGCCGCCTCACCCTTCCAGAAGTAGCCGTGATGCACCAACAGGGCATCCGCACCCCAGGCTTCCGCCGCTTCGATAAGTGCCTGGGACGCGGTCACCCCGCCCATCAGTTTGCGCACCTCCCGGGAGGCCTCCACCTGCACCCCGTTGGGGCAATAATCATCAAATGCCTCGACGCAGAGCAGGTTGTTGCAGTAGGCTTCGAGTGTCATGAGGTCGATCATGCCTCGATTGTAGCGGGCTTCGGTGCAATTCTCACCCGACGAATGGGTCACTGGATCCGTCTTTTCCGGATTTTCTGTAAATGCGTAGATTTTTTTCACTGCTGCTGACCGCACTCACGGCCGGACTGGCCGGTGCTTTCGTCGCCTTGTATTTGATGCCGGAGCGGATCCTGCCCGCGAAACCCGAGCCTGTGCAGGCACTGCAACAAACCCCACCCACCGCATCGACACCAGCGTTACCGGCCGGACCCTTTTCCTATGCGGAAGCGGTGGACAAGGCCGCTCCGTCGGTTGTGAACATTTTCTCGACCAAAATCACCACGGAATCCCAGGCCCTGCGTTTCACAGACCCGGTTCTGCAACACCTGTTTGGCGGCATGCTCCCGGAAAAGACCCGCCAGCGGCTCGACACCAGCCTGGGGTCCGGGGTGATCGTTTCGGATGACGGCTACCTGCTCACCAACCATCACGTGATCGAGGGCGCCAGTGAGATCAAAGTGGTCCTGGCCAATGGTCAGAACGTGAGTGTCAGTGTGGTTGGCAGCGACGCGGAATCAGATGTCGCGGTATTGAAGATCGACACCAGCAGTCCCCTGTCAGCGATCCCCATCGGTCACTCCGGCAGCCAGCAGGTGGGAGATGTGGTGCTGGCCATCGGCAACCCCTTCGGGGTCGGCCAGACCGTGACCATGGGCATCATCAGCGCCACCGGTCGATCCCACCTCGGCATCAGCACCTTTGAGAATTTCATCCAGACCGATGCCGCCATTAACCCGGGTAATTCCGGCGGTGCGTTGGTCAATGCCCGGGGCGAACTCATCGGTATCAACACCGCGATCTTCTCCAAGACCGGCGGCTCCCACGGTATCGGCTTCGCCATTCCCTTCGATCTGGCCGAGGGCATCATGCACCAGTTGATCGAGACCGGGCGGGTGGTGCGCGGCTGGATCGGCATCCAGGGTCAGGACATGACCGATAAGCTCGCCGAGGCCTTCGGACTGCATATCGACACCGGCATCCTGGTCACCGGAGTGATGGAGGACGGCCCCGCCAACAAGGCCGGCCTGCGCCCCGGTGACGTCATCACCAAGGTCGACACCACCGAGGTGAAGAATTCCCAGGATCTGATGCAACGCATCGCGGGCCAGCCGCCGGGCAGCCGCATAGAGATTGGCGGCTGGCGGGGCAGTGACCGGTTTACCCTTTATGCGATCTCGGGGGAAAGGCCGAAGTTCGACAAGTAAATCGGATCGGGGCTGAAACACATCCGCACCCCCACGGATGCTCGCCATTCACTGAAATCATTCCGGTTTTCACCCACCGCGACAGGCTATAATCAAAGCAGTCCGGCGCCAATCCCCCCACTCCCGGACACTCCAGATCCTCAGACCGGGAGCCTGACTCATGAGACATGCCGAAGAGATCGAACGAATCATCGATGCCGTCGGCAAATCCCTGGGTCAGAATCTCAACCCGGAGCAGCGCAGCCGCCTGCATCAGGCCCTCATCCGAACCCTCGATGAGACCTCGGGTCAGGGGCTCAAACCCCAGACCAAGCAGGTCACCATTCTACTGTCCGACCTGCGGGGATTCACCGCCCTCTCCGAACACTACCCACCGGACGTGATCATCGAGATCCTGAATTTCTATTTCGCCCGTATATGCGAAATCATCTACCGCTACGGCGGCAGCGTCGACAAGTTCATGGGAGACGCGATCATGGCCCTGTTCGGCCTGACCCAATCCAGGAGCGACGATCTGGAGCGGGCCATCGCCTGCGCGGTGGAGATGCAGCGCAGCATGCAGGAGATCAATGCGGAAAATATCAAGCGTGGTCACCCACGCCTGTTCATGGGCATCGGCATCAACACCGGCGAAGTGGTGGCGGGGCAACTCGGCTCCCAACTGCACCATGAGTACACCGTGATCGGGGACGAGGTGAACCTGGCCTCGCGTATTGAGGCTTACAGCCTGAGGGGGCAGATCCTGCTCAGCGAACGCTCGCACGACCTGGCCCGGGATTTCGTTGAATGTGCCGAGCCTAACCAGGTAATGGTCAAGGGTAAGGAGGAACCGGTCAGCCTATACGAACTGCTTGCGACTCATCGGCCACGCACCCTGGAAGTCCCCCGGGTCGAGGCGCGCCGAAGCCCAAGGATCAGCGTGGATTTTCCCATCGTTTTTCAACCCATCGAGGAGAAAACAGTGTCCTCGGAACGCATCGCGGGTCGTGCCATTGACCTGAGCTACAATGGGCTGCAGGCTTATCTGCCGATCGAACTGGCCGCTCTGTCGGATATTCGGATCACCCTTCAGACCTCATTGATGAGCACCCAGAGCAGCCACATCTACGCACGCATCCTGCACAACCAGAGAACCCCGGACGGCTGGCTCAGTCGCATGGAGTTCACCGGCATCGACGACCTGGGTCAGACGGCCATCAAAAAATACATCGATCAGGCCGTAAGCCGCCGCTGAGGTACACTCCGCCGCCGTTTTCCGAACCCCTGTTCGCGGTAACGATCAAGGTGCAACGGAGCTGCCCAAACACCCCCATGGCACCGCAGTGCAACAAATTGCCACCGACAGGCTCCCGTTTGACGAGGATTTTGTTATGATTTGCCTCTTTTTCAGTCGATTTACCGGTTATTGACCAGAAAATGGACCAGACCGTAAAACGATTCCACCAGACCCGTGAACCCGTGGATATCCGGTACAACAATGGATAAATTGATCATCCGGGGAGGCAACCCCCTGTCCGGCGAGGTTCGGATCGCCGGCGCCAAGAACGCCGCGCTGCCGATCCTGGCCGCTACACTGCTGTCTGAATCCACCATGCGGGTCGGCAACGTGCCGCATCTGCACGACATCACCACCACCATGGAGCTGCTGGGCGGCATGGGAGTGAGCCTGATGGTGGATGAGAAGATGGGCATCGAGGTGGATTCCAACACCATCCACGAATTCAGCGCCCCCTATGAGCTGGTCAAGACCATGCGCGCCTCGATCCTGGTGCTGGGTCCGATGCTGGCCCGCTTCGGCCGCTCCGATGTCTCCCTGCCCGGCGGCTGCGCCATCGGTTCCCGCCCGGTCAACCTGCATATCGACGGCCTGCGAGCAATGGGTGCTGACATCGATGTTGAGAACGGCTACATCCGCTCCCGCTGCAAGCGTTTGAAGGGGGCGCGCATCGTCATGGACATGGTGACCGTGACCGGCACCGAGAATCTGATGATGGCCGCGGCCCTCGCCAAGGGCACCAGCCTGATCGAAAATGCCGCCCGGGAACCGGAAGTGGTGGATCTGGCCGAGTGCCTCAACCAGATGGGCGCCAAAATCAGCGGCGCCGGCTCCCCCACCATCACCATCGAGGGGGTGGACAGCCTGCACGGCACGGAGTACGACGTGCTCCCCGATCGCATTGAAACCGGCACTTTCCTGGTAGCCGCCGCGATCACCCGGGGCAGCATCAAGGTGCGCGACACCCGCCCGGAACTGGTCGACTCGGTGCTGCAGAAACTGCGCGAAGCCGGGGCGGTCATCGAAACCGGTGAAGACTGGATCAGCCTGGACATGCAGGGTAAACGGCCCACTGCAGTGGACGTCTATACCGCTCCCTATCCCGCCTTCCCGACGGACATGCAGGCCCAGTTCACCGCCCTCAACGCGGTGGCGGAAGGGGTGGGCATCGTCACCGAGACGATCTTCGAAAACCGCTTCATGCATGTTCAGGAACTGCAGCGCATGGGGGCGAAAATCAAGCTGGAAGGCAACACCGCCATCTGCACCGGCACCTCCAAGCTGACTGGCGCCCCGGTGATGGCCACCGATCTGCGCGCCTCGGCCAGTCTGGTGCTAGCCGGGCTGGTCGCCGAGGGCGAGACCCTGGTGGACCGCATCTACCACATCGATCGCGGCTATCAGAACATCGAGGAGAAGCTGGCCGGGCTGGGCAGCGAGATTCGTCGTTTACCCAGCTGAAGCGGCCCCATTGAATTGCGCGCGCCGGGCAAGAGAGATGTGTACCGGTTCGCCAAGCCGGACGATCTCACCACGAAGATCACGAAGGTCATTCCACGATTGTTCGACCCTATGGCCTTCGTGCGCTTCGTGGTGAGATTTAGATATTTCATTCCGAGCAAAGGGCCATGAGACCCAGGTTTGACCGTTTCGAAGTCGTAACCTTGAGTCATGAAAACATCTCAGTACACTGACCGCTGCATTTGATATCCTTAGCAATTCCGCCGTACCCGAAACAACATCCAGATGAAATTCGACGCCCCGATCACCATTGCCCTGTCAAAAGGCCGCATCTTCAACCAGAGCCTGCCGCTGCTGGCGCACGCCGGCATCGAACCGGCTGACGACCCGGAAACCAGCCGCAAACTGATTCTCGACACCAACCACGAATCGGTGAAGCTGGTGATCATCCGCGCCACCGACGTGCCCACTTATGTGCAGTACGGCGCCGCCGACCTGGGCATCGCAGGCAAGGATGTTCTGCTGGAGCACGGCGGTGAGGGACTCTACGAACCCCTCGATCTGAACATTGCCCGTTGCCGCATGATGACCGCCGGGTTCCCCGGCACAGTGCAAAACCGGGGCCGCCTGCGGGTCGCCACCAAGTACGTAAAAAGTGCCCAGCGCTATTTCGCCGCGAAGGGCGAACAGGTCGAGATCATCAAGCTCTACGGCTCCATGGAACTGGCGCCCATCGTCGGTCTGGCGGACATCATCGTCGACCTGGTGGAGAGCGGTAACACCCTGAAGGCCAACGGTCTGGTGCCCCTGGAGCATATTGCCGACATCAGCTCGCGCCTGGTGGTCAACAAGGCCTCCTGGAAGATGAAGCACGGTCTGATCATGCAACTACTGGACGCTTTTCGCGAAGCGGTCAGCCAGTCCACAGATTAATATCCCCACATCCGAAGGGCTTCCGCTATGAGCGACATACGCCAACTTTCAACCCGTGACAGCGACTTTCAGCAACAGCTGGACCGGCTGCTTGCCTGGGAATCGGTGTCGGATACCGCCGTCAACGATACGGTGAACGGGATCATTCAGGATATCCGCAGCCAGGGCGATGCCGCGCTGATCGACTTCACCCGGCGCTTCGATCGCTGGGAAGCCGCCAGCGCCGCGGACCTGGAGATCCCCCTGAGCCGCCTGAAGCAGGCCTGGGACAACATCCCCTCGGAACAGCGCTCCGCCCTGGAGGTCTCGGCCCAACGTATCCGCGCCTATGCGGAACATCAGGTGATGCAATCCTGGAGCTATACCGAGGCGGACGGCACCCTGCTGGGTCAGCAGGTGACCCCTCTGGACCGGGTCGGTCTGTATGTGCCCGGCGGCAAGGCAGCCTACCCATCGTCGGTGCTGATGAACGCCCTGCCGGCCAAGGTGGCCGGGGTGGCGGAACTGATCATGGTGGTACCGACCCCGGGAGGCGAACTCAACGAACTGGTGCTCGCCGCAGCCCACATCTCAGGGGTGGACCGGGTGTTCGCGGTGGGTGGCGCCCAAGCCGTGGCGGCCCTTGCCTACGGCACCCAGAGCGTGCCTCCGGTGGACAAGATCGTCGGTCCTGGCAACATCTACGTGGCCACCGCCAAGCGGGCGGTGTTTGGCCAGGTCGGCATCGATATGGTGGCCGGCCCCTCGGAGATCCTGATCCTGTGTGATGGCGAGACCGATCCCGACTGGATCGCCATGGATCTGTTCTCCCAAGCGGAGCATGACGAAGACGCCCAATCCATCCTGGTGTGTCCCGACGCGGACTATCTGGCCCGGGTGGAGGCGAGCATCGACAGGCTGCTCCCCACCATGGAGCGTCAGGAGATCATCGCCACCGCTCTGCGCGCCCGTGGCGCACTGATTCACGTGCAGGACATGGACCAGGCCATCGAGGTGGCGAACCACATCGCTCCCGAACACCTGGAACTCTCCCTGGCCGATCCCGAAACCGTGGCATCACGCATCCGCCACGCGGGTGCGATTTTCATGGGCCGCTATACCGCCGAGGCAATGGGCGACTACTGCGCCGGGCCGAACCACGTGCTGCCCACTTCTCGGACCGCGCGTTTCTCCTCGCCCCTGGGAGTGTACGATTTTCAGAAGCGCTCCAGCCTGATCATGGCATCACCCGAGGGCGCCGACACCCTGGCGGCCACCTCGTCGGTGATGGCCCGTGGCGAGGATTTGACCGCGCATGCGCGCTCCGCCGAGTATCGCTTCAAGGACTGATCCGATGAACCCCTATTGGAGCCCCAAGGTCGCCGACCTCTCCCCCTACGTACCCGGGGAGCAGCCGAAACGGAACAACCTGGTCAAGCTGAATACCAACGAGAACCCCTACGGGCCATCACCCAGGGTGATCGAGGCGATCCGCCGTGAGGCCGGGGATGGTTTGCGGCTCTACCCGGAGCCGGACTCCTATCGACTGTGCCAGACGGTGGCCCGATACCATAACCTAGACCCGGCCCAGGTGTTTGTCGGCAACGGCTCGGACGAGGTGCTGGCGCACGCCTTCTTCGCCCTGTTCCAGCATTCCCGGCCGATCCTGTTCCCGGACATCAGCTACAGTTTCTACCCGGTCTACTGCGAGCTCTACGGAATCCGCTACCAGACCATCCCTCTGGAGGAGGACTTCCGTCTCAACCTGGATCCCTACCGGGTGGAAAACGGGGGCATCATCTTTCCCAACCCGAATGCCCCCACCGGTCTGCTGCTGGAACTCGACGCCATCGAGGGACTGCTGGAGGATAACCGGGATTCGGCGGTGGTGATCGACGAAGCCTATGTCGATTTCGGTGGCGAGAGCGCGATCAAGCTGATCAAACGGTTTCCCAACCTGCTGGTGACTCAGACCCTTTCCAAGTCCCGCTCCCTGGCCGGGATGCGGGTCGGCCTGGCATTCGGTCACGAGGAACTGATCGAGGCCCTGGTGCGGGTCAAGGACAGTTTCAACTCCTATCCCCTCGACCTGCTGGCCTCCAGCGCAGCCATTGCCTCGTATGAGGATGAAGCGTATTTCCTGGAGATCCGCAGCCAGATCATGCTGGCCCGGGACTGGGTGACCCGTGAGCTTCAAGCCCTCAACTTCGAGGTCTTGCCTTCCTCGGCCAACTTCATCCTCGCCGCACCGCCCAACCGGGATGCTGCCGGCCTGGCGGCCCGCCTGCGTGAACAGGGGGTTATCGTGCGCCACTTCCGTCAACCGAGAATCGACTCCTACCTGCGCATTACCATCGGCACACCCGAGGAGAATCGACGCCTGATTCAGGCTGTGACCGAGTCTCTGACGTGAGACAAAGCGCTTCTACTCACAATACCAATTCTTATCGACGTAACTGCCCGGGTGGATAACCGAATTTCTTACGAAATGCGGTGGTGAAACGGTTATTAACCTGGCGACTAAGTATATCAGATATACTTAGTCGCCGGGTTAATAAATACAATCTGTCCTGGCGTATTCATATGATGGAGGAGGCGCTTTCGCATAACCAACTGGATATGTCGCGTTATGACATGTTACCCAAGCTGACCGCATCCGCGGGTTATACATCACGCAACAACTATCATCTTACCAGCGCGGTGGATTCGGTAACCGGAGAACCCTCCTTGTCCAATCCGTTTATATCAACCGACAGAGAGCACACGACCACCGGACTGGAACTGACATGGAACACTCTGGATTTCGGCGTCAGCTACTACAACGCCAAGCAACAAGGTGACCGCCTACTCATCGCCTCCGAAAAACGCCGTAAAGCGATGCACACCTTGATTCAGGATGTAAATACCGCTTACTGGCGCGCTGCCAGCGCACAAGCGCTTAAGCCAATGATTACCGAAGCCATAGAAATGGCCGAAGACGCCCTTGCCAAATCCCGCAAAGAGCAGGCGGAACAACTCCGCGGAGCCGAGGAGTCACTCCGCTATCAGCGGCAACTTCTGGAAAATCTTCGACTGCTGGAAACCATCAACAAGGAACTGATAAGCGCCAAAGTCGAGCTGGCGCATCTGATCAACGCGCCTGTGAACGAAGAGATCAGACTCGCAGAGATGAAATTTTATCTGCCACAGGACATTCTCAATAAACCCATGGCGCAATTGGAAAAAACGGCCATTGACAACATTCCCGAAATCAGACAAAAAATATATGACACCCGCATCGCGGCGATAGAAGCCAAAAAAACCCTGCTCAAGGTATTTCCCCGACTTAACCTGAATTTCGACTATCAGCACGACGATGACCGGTATCTGGTCAATAACAGCTGGTACGAAGTGGGAAGTTTTATTTCCTTCAATCTGTTCGATCTGTTCAGCTTGAAAACCCGTCAGAAATTCGCCAACGCGGGGGTCACACTGAGTGAACAAAAAATGATGGCCACTCTGATGGCTGTCATCGCCAAAGTGCATATAGCACGACTCGACTACGAGGGAGCACAGCGGCAGTTCAAACGCGCGGACGAAGTATGGCAGGTGGATGACCAGCTTCGGCAGCACACCTCGAACGCCGTGAAGCTGCGGACTCAGGGCAGACTGCAACTCGTTGCCCAGCGCACGATAGCCGTACTCAGCTTGTTGCGCCGTTATCAGGCCTATGCTGACGCGCAGGCCGCGGCAGCGCGCTTACAGGCCAGCCTCGGACTGGAACCCAAAATCAGCAGTATTCATGAAACCAGTCTCTCCCAACTCATCAAAGAAGTGACGATCGGCTGTAACCAATGGCAAAAGGGCGTACTTCCCGTCAATTCTGACGGCGAATCGACAACGAGTGAAGCCTCGGCCGACCCCGCCGTCAGTATGCAGCGAAAATGAACAGGGACATCGCAAAACGGATGACAGGGATAGCACTGATCTGCCTGTGCCTGGATTCCACAGCGGAACCGGGCTTCGACGCTTCGGTCGCCGAGTATTCTCTTCCAACGGTTGCAGCCATGAATGCGCCATCTCCGGGAGCATCCTTCGATAACCGCCCGATCCGCGCCCGAGTCACCGCGGTCCGACAGACCGTCATCTCCGCCGAAGTGAATGGAAGCATTCGGCAACTGAGCGTGGCGGAAGGAAATACCTTTAAAAGGGGTCAAGCGAGTCTTCGATCTCATGAAAGATTTTGGGACATCCAAGTCCACCAAAATCGATTCGATCTTTGACAGCCTATTAGTGCCC
>JBEVVH010000083.1:0-14273 GCA_040507245.1 Candidatus Thiodiazotropha sp. | reverse complement strand
GGCGCCTACGGCACGTCGGGTTTCCAGTATCGCCTCGCGACTACCGGGGACTACCAGCCTTCGCTTCGCTTTCCCTGGCTGGCAGCGAAGGAAGATCCCCGTTTCAACGACATCCCCATCATCATGCACTCGTCCCTGTCCGCCGATGCCAACATGGCGCTGGGCAAGGGCATGGGTGCGGACGCCTACGTACCCAAGTTCGAACCCACCGAACTGTCGGCCAAGCTGCACGAAATCATCCGCGAGAAGCATTCGAAAAAGTAAGGTCCGCTGTTGCGGGCACCTGCCAACGGATGGATTACGCGCAGGCTTCTGATATTCGCTCAGACGAGTGCAAGACAAGGCGAGGTTCACTCAAATTGCACGCTTTAACACAGTCAACGAGCCTTTGAGGCGGTTTTCAACACAGGATCGAGCCACCTCAGCGACATGATCAACAGTCCGCCGGCAGTTGTTACCCTTGGTAACAACTGCTAGTGTATCAGCATGCGCGAATCCCCGCCTCCCGATCGACAGATTGACCGGACCCTCGCACTGAGCCTGCTGGTGGTGCTGATGTTTTCGACCCCGGTGATGATGTGGTGGACCTCCCCGGGCCGGTTCTGGTTTCTTCCCTACCTGCTCTGGCTGGTGGTGATCATAGCCATCGCCTGGGTCAATTACCGTCGCGATGACGCTTGATCTCTGGCACCTGTTCGTCATCAGCTTCGGCTATCTGGCGCTGTTGTTCCTGATCGCTTTCGCTGCGGACAGCGGGCGCATACCGGAAAGACTGATCCGGCACCCTCTGACATACGTGCTGTCGCTGGGTGTGTATGCCACCACCTGGACCTACTACGGCAGTGTCGGTTTTGCCCAGGACCAGGGCTACCTGTTTCTCACCATCTACCTCGGGGTGACCCTGGCGTTCGCCCTCACCCCAATCCTGTTTCAGCCCATCCTCAGGCTGACCCGGGAGTACCAGCTGACCTCTCTGGCGGACCTGTTTGCATTCCGTTACCGCAGCCAGCTGGCGGGTATTCTGGTCACCCTGTTCATGCTGGTGGGCACCCTGCCCTATATCGCCCTGCAGATCCGGGCTGTCACCGACTCACTGCAGGTGATGACCCAGGATGTGCCACCCCGCATCCTGGCCCTGAGTTTCTGCGTCACCCTGGTGGTATTCGCGATCCTGTTCGGCGCCCGTCACAGTACCAGCCGTGAACGGCATCGCGGCCTGGTGGTGGCCATTGCATTCGAGTCGCTGATCAAGCTGGCAGCCCTGATGGCGATCGGCCTGACCGCCCTGTACGGGGTGTTTGGCGGCTTCGACGGTTTGAACGCATGGCTCGTCAGCCACCCTGAAGAGCAAATGCGGATGGTCGATCCGGTCCGCGAAGGCCCCTGGACCACTCTGTTGTTGCTGGCGTTTGCTGCGGCCTTCCTGCTGCCGCGTCAGTTTCACATGCTGTTTGCCGAAAACCTCGAGCCCAGGGCGTTGCGCACCGCAAGTTGGGCCTTTCCCCTGTTTCTGTTACTGATCAACCTGCCGATTCCGCTGATTCTGTGGGCGGGCAAGGCCCTGAACCTGTCCCTGGAACCCGACTTCTTCGCCCTCGGCATCGGACTTGAACAAGGGCCATCCTGGGTTCCGGTCCTGACCTTCATCGGCGGGGTCTCGTCCGCCAGCGCGATGATGATTATCACCACCCTGGCCCTCTCATCCATGACCCTCAACCACATCCTGCTACCTACCAATTTTCCCGATCCCGCAGTCAACCTCTACCGCTGGCTACTGCTCGGCAGGCGTCTGCTGATCGGCATCATCATCATGGCCGGCTACGGTTTTTATATATTGCTGGAAAATCACGAGGGACTGGTGCAGCTGGGGCTGATTTCGTTTGTCGCAGTAGCCCAGTTTCTGCCCGGTGTGGTCGGCCTGCTCTACTGGCGACGCGCCACCCGCACCGGATTCATCATGGGCCTGCTGGCCGGCATCATCATCTGGTCCGCCACCCTGTTGCTGCCCCTGCTGGAGAGTTCCGGCTTTGTCCGAACCGAGTTCGACATTCCTGCCCTGCGTATCGCCTCCGGCATGGATCAGTGGGAGTTCGCCACCTTCTGGTCCCTGGCCGTCAATGCACTGCTGTTCGTATTCGGCTCTCTGGTCAGCGCCCAGAGCATGGGTGAGAAAGAGGCCGCCAACGCCTGTTGCAGTGAATCCCTGATGCCCCTGGGCGGCATGGTGAACGCCGAGTCCACGGCCCAGTTCACCAAGCAACTCTCGCAGATGCTGGGTCATGAGGCCGGTCAGCGGGAAGTGGCGCTGGCCCTGCGGGACCTGGGACTCTCGCCAACAGAGACCCGCCCTTCTCAACTTCGCCGACTGCGCGAACGGATCGAACGCAACCTTTCCGGTCTGCTCGGTCCGCAACTGGCGCACATGATCATCAACCGCCGTCTGCAACTGGATGCGCATACCCAGACCGCACTGGCGGATTCGATGCGCTTTATCGAAGATCAACTGGAACATTCCCGCAGCCGCCTGCGCGGGTTGAGCGCCGATCTGGACAATCTGCGACGCTACCACCGGCAGATCCTCCTGGATCTGCCTCTCGGAGTCTGCACCATCGACCGGCTGCGCACCGTCACCATCTGGAACCTGGCCATGGAGGTCATGACCAACGTCGCCGCCCGGGACGCCATCGGTGTGTCTCTGCACCGACTGCCCGCACCCTGGGGACATCTGCTGGCAGGTTTCGCAACCGCCTCGGACGAGCACATTCACCACCTCGAGGTCACCCACTACGGAACCAGTCGCTGGTTCAATCTTCACAAAGCTGCGATCCCCGCACCGCTGCCCATGGACCATCCCGTGGAGGAGGCCCGCACCAGCCAGGTCATTCTCATGGAGGACCTGACCGACCTGGAAACCCTGGAAGCGGAACTGGCCCACAGTGAACGCCTGGCCTCGATCGGGCGGTTGGCCGCCGGGGTGGCCCACGAGATCGGCAATCCGGTCACCGGAATTGCCTCTCTGGCGCAGAACCTGCGTGACGAGGACGATCCGCAAATCATCCGTGAAAGCATCGAGGAGATCCTCAACCAGACCCAACGCATCACCACGATCGTCAAGACCCTGATGAACTTCAGCCGCAGTGGTCGCATTGGCATGGACACCCAGAGTTTCCGTGTTCGCGAAGTGGTGGATGAGGCGATACGCCTGGTCAAACTCACCCAGCATGGCCGCCAGATCGATTGCCGCAACCAGTGCGACCCGGGGCTGACCCTGGAGGCGGATCGCCAGGCCATCTCACAGGTGCTGGTGAACATACTCACCAATGCCTGTGACGCCTCGGAACCCGGTGCTCAGGTCAGGGTCGTGGCGAGCAAAATCGAGGATTTGCTGCGTATTGAGGTCGAGGACCAGGGTGAAGGCATCCCCGACGAGCACATCAGTTACATCTTCGAACCCTTCTTCACCACCAAATCACCCGGCGAAGGCACCGGACTGGGGCTCGCCATTGCCTACAAGATCGTCTCCGACCACCACGGTTCGATCAGCATCGAATCAGAGAGCGGCAGCGGCACCCGGGTCACCATGGATATTCCCCGACAATATAATCCGATCACATGAACCAGATACTCATCATCGAAGACGAAACCGTCATACGCCGCGCCGTCAAGCGTCTGCTGGAGCGTAACGACTACCTGGTCCAGGAGGCGGGGTCGGTCGAGGAGGCGAAACAGTTACCGCTACAGGCTTTCGATCTGATCATCAGCGATGTGCGCCTGCCCAGGGCGCCGGGCACTGAGATTATCGAGCAGGCGCAGCCGGTACCGGTGCTGATCATGACCAGCTATGCGAGCATCCGCTCTGCGGTGGAGGCCATGAAACTGGGCGCCATCGACTATATTGCGAAACCCTTTGATCACGACGAACTGCTGATGCTGGTCAAGCGCATCATCCATCAGGATCAACAGCTGCGTCAGCAGCAGATTCTCAAATCCGAGGTGGAAAAGAGCTATCCGGTGAGCGGCATGATCGGTGAATGCCCGGCCATGGTGGAGGTTTTTCACCGTATCGAGAAGGTCGCACCCACCGATGCCACGGTACTGATCCTGGGTGAATCGGGTACCGGCAAGGAGCTGGTTGCGCGTGCCCTGCACGAGAAAAGTCAGCGTCGTAATGCACCGTTCATCGTCTTTAACTGCGCCGCCGTACCGGAAAACCAGGTCGAGACCCAGCTCTTCGGTTCCCAGGATGACGGAGTGCCGGGGCGTGGCGGTCTACTCGCCAAGGCCCATGGAGGGACCTTGTTCATGGACGAGGTGGGAGAACTCTCCATGGCGGCGCAGGCTCGATTGTTACGGGTATTGCAGGGGGATGAATATGCCGCCGCAACCGGCCGAGACCCGGGCATCACGGATATCCGGATCATCGCGGCAACCCATCAGGATGTGCGCAAGCTGGTTCAACAACAGACTTTCCGCAGCGATCTCTATTTTCGCCTCAGGGTGGTTGAGATGACCCTCCCGCCCCTGCGGGAGCGGGGCTCAGACATCAAGGCACTGGCCAATCACCTGCTGCACAAGTCCTGCAGTCAGCTGAACCGGCCGGCACTCACCCTGAGTCGCAGCGCCCTGGAAGCGATCCGCCGCTACCACTGGCCAGGCAACGTGCGTGAACTGGGCAACACCATTGAACGCGCAGTGATCCTTTGCGAGGGCGAACACATCACCCCGGAACTGCTGGCCATCGACCACCATATCTCACCCGCCCGGGCGCAGAGAGAGAGCACCCAGGACAATCTCTCACTGGAGGAGTATTTCCGCCATTTCGTGCTGGAGAATCAGGATCACATGACCGAAACGGAGCTCGCCCGGCAACTGGGTATCAGCCGCAAGGCGCTGTGGGAACGCCGGCAACGCTTTGGGATTCCGCGGGATAAGCGGGGGAAAAAAAACAAAACTAAAGAGTTTTTAGTTTTTAGTTTTTAGTTTTTATTCAGACCCTTCCTGAGAATGAGAGAAATCGATGTTTTGATATGTTCGTGACTCTTTGACTGTCGAACAGAGACGTGAGCGAAGCGAACTCACTAACTAAAAACTCTTAAGCATCCGTAGTTTAGCCGCAATAAAATCACTATGCGGCACATACAACAGCTCCGACAGCCGCCGGATCACGTGTTCCTCGTATTGATGAAGCTTTTGATCCGCGAAAGCCACCCGCCACAAGGCCTCGATGAGACTGACCTTCTGCTCCGACGAATAGTGTTTGTTGATCAGCGAGGTGAACTGAAAATAGTCGGTTGAAGCAGCGTGTTCCCGTTCTCCCAGCCGCATCAGGTCCTGGGCCGCCTGTTCATCCAGATCAAAGTGTTTCTCGATCGCCGACAGAATCTCGGCCTGCTCCTCCGGTGCCTGTTCGAAGTCCGAAGCCGCGATTTCAAACATCAGGGCAGCCACCGCGGTATTGAGCTGACGCTCCAGTTCCGGGAGGCTTGCAGCGGAATCCGGCATCAGATGGGTATTGAAATAGTCAAAAATCGATTTCAGCATGATTCATCCCAAAAAACTTTTTCTTACCATAGGAAACGCGCCTCGGTTCCTAAGGTAACGTATCACTAGGCAATGTGATACCTATAGTAACACCATTGCTGCCATGCAACAAAATAGAGCATAACTTAACTTATTGTTTTGTTTGACTTTATAGACACCCGTGCAACAGAATAGTGCGATGTGTCACCCTGTTTTTGTGCAGTGACACAAACATGGGTGTCTGCCGCTGCGAGTTCCAACATCATAGAATAATCCGGAAAGGATATTTCCCTGGGGCAGATACTTCTCTCGACAAAACCTCAAGTTCTATTACGGCGGAGTGATCATGATATGAACAAAACTGCTGAACAGTATTGGAAAGCCAATATTCGCCTAGTCAGCATACTGCTGGTGATTTGGTTCATCTGCTCTTACCTCTTCGGCATCATCCTGGTGGAGCCACTCAACTCCATCAAGATCGGTGGTGTGGGCCTCGGCTTCTGGTTTGCCCAGAACGGCTCGATCTACACCTTCCTGGTGCTGATCCATGTCTACGCAAAACGCATGAACGCTCTGGATGTCGAGTTCGACGTCCATGAGGATTAATGGGGGATAACGACTCATGGATCTGCAAACTTTGACATACATTGTGGTGGGCGCGACCTTCGCCCTCTACATCGGTATCGCCTTCTGGGCCCGTGCAGGGACCACTGGCGAATTCTATGCCGCAGGTCGCGGCGTCCACCCGGTCGCCAACGGCATGGCCACCGCCGCAGACTGGATGTCCGCCGCCTCCTTCATCTCCATGGCGGGTCTGATTGCCTTCAACGGCTACGGCGCTTCCGTATTCCTGATGGGTTGGACCGGTGGTTATGTGCTGCTGGCCCTGCTGCTGGCGCCCTACCTGCGTAAGTTCGGCAAGTTCACCGTACCCGAGTTCATCGGCGATCGGTTCTACTCCCGTACAGCCCGCATCGTGGCGGTTGTGTGCCTTATCCTGGCCTCCGTAACCTACGTTATTGGTCAGATGAAAGGTATCGGCGTGGCCTTCTCCCGCTTCCTCCAGATCGACTACGATACCGGGCTCTTCATCGGTATGGGCATCGTGTTCGTGTATGCGGTAATGGGCGGCATGAAAGGTATCACCTACACCCAGATCGCCCAGTACGTGGTCCTGATCTTCGCCTACACCGTTCCTGCCGTGTTCATCTCTCTGCACCTGACCGGCAACCCGATCCCGCAGCTGGGTATCGCCGGCTCCATGGCCGAAGGGCCAGCCACCGGCACCTACATGCTTGATCGTCTTGACCAGGTGGTGACCGACCTCGGCTTCGCCCAGTACACCACACAGGTCATGGGCAGCAAGCTGAACATGTTCGTCTACACCCTGTCGCTGATGATCGGTACCGCGGGTCTGCCCCACGTCATCATCCGCTTCTTCACCGTACCCAAGGTGAAGGACGCCCGCTCCTCCGCGGGTTGGGCGCTGGTCTTCATCGCGATCCTCTACACCACCGCTCCGGCTGTGGGTTCCATGGCTCGCCTGAACCTGATGAACACCATCCAGACCGGTGAGGTCGGCTCTCCGACCGGTAACATCGAGATATCCAAAGTACCGCAATGGATGCTCAACTGGCAGAAGACCGGCCTGTTGGAGTGGGAAGACAAGAACGGCGACGGCCGTATCCAGTACTACAACGACAAGAACGCCGATTTCGCCGCCAAAGCTGAGTCCTTCGGTTGGAAAGGCAACGAGATGACCAAGGTCGACCGTGACATCATGGTACTGGCCAACCCGGAAATCGCCCGTCTGCCCAACTGGATCATCGCGCTGGTGGTTGCCGGTGGTCTGGCTGCCGCACTGTCCACCGCAGCCGGTCTGCTGCTGGCCATCTCCTCCTCGATCTCTCATGACCTGCTGAAAGGCGTGTTCATGCCCGATATCTCGGAGAAGAACGAGCTGATGGCGGGACGCTTCGCCATGGTGGGCGCCATCGCCCTGGCCGGTTACTTCGGTCTGCATCCGCCGGATTTCGCAGCCGGTACCGTGGCGATCGCCTTCGGTCTGGCCGCGTCCTCCATCTTCCCGGTGCTGATGATGGGTATCTTCAACAAGCGCATGAACCGTGCCGGCGCGATCTGGGGCATGATCTCGGGTATCAGTGTGACCATGCTCTACGTGTTCCAGCACAAAGGCATCATGTTCATCCCGGGTACCGAATTCCTGGGTGACATGAGCCCCAACTGGTTCTTTGGCATCTCGCCAAACGCCTTTGGTGCTATCGGTGCTCTGATCAACTTCGCAGTGGCCATCGTGGTCTCCAAGATGACCGCTCCGCCGCCGGATCACATCCAGCACCTGGTTGAGGACATCCGCGTACCTAAAGGTGCCGGTGCCGCAACCGATCATTGATTCGAAAATAATAAAGCAGTAATTGGTGCCCCGCTTCGGCGGGGCCTTTTTCCTGGACTCGGAAGAGTCTCCACGCATTGACCGGTCAGCCTTTTTCCGATCAATCCGTTGAGATTTTTCAGCTTCCCGGTGGAGTGTTTCAAACGGTTCGACGATTTCAGGGACCCGCCCGGGCTGTCCGTGTTGTTGCTTTGCCTGCACAGGATGCCGCACACCCAGGGTCATGGGTAACCCCCTCAGCAGCATCCTGATAACATCCGACCACGGGGCTCACCACCTCAGCTTCAAACAACGGCATCATTCGAGCGAACCTATGGAAATCGAACTGGTCGAGATTCGTGATTTTCTGGCACAGCGTCCCCCCTTCGACATGCTTCCGGAAGATAGGCTGAATGAACTGCCGAAGATGCTCGAAATCCGTTACCTTCGGCGCACCAGCAGTTTCCCCCCCGCGGATGCGGAACGCACCTACATCTACATTTTGCGCAGTGGCGCCGTGGAACTCCTGGATGAGGACGGCAACCTGGTGGAAAAACTGGGTGAAGGCGATATCTATACCACCGATTGCCAGCTGATCGATTTCGGCCGTGCGACCCGGGGAGTCGCCACCGAGGACACCCTGCTCTACCAGCTCGCCTGCAAATACCTGAGAGGGCTGCGTCAGTCGGTACCCGCCTTCGACCAGCATTTTACCGACTCGATCCGAGACCGGCTGAAACAGGCGGTGCGCACCCTGCAGGACAACAACGAAACCAGCAGCATCGCGCAAATGACCGTTGAGGTCTCACATCTGATCAAGAAGACCCCGATCGTCATCGACTCCGGGAGTTCGATCCGCGAAGCCGCCGCGCTGATGAGTGAAAAGAACGTCTCCTCGGTGATGTTGATGGATGGGGAGAATCTGGTCGGCATGATCACCGACCGGGATCTGCGCAAACGTTGCGTCGCGGTGGGGTTGTCCCCCGAGGAGCCGGTCAGCCGGATCATGACCGCGGATCTGGAGACGATCCAGGAGAACACCCTGGCGATTCAGGCCCTGATGACCATGACCCGACTGCATGTGCATCACCTGCCGGTACTGCGCAATCATAAAGTCGTGGGTATGTTGACCGCTACCGACCTGGCGCGCCACCAGACCACCAACTCCGCTTACCTGGCCACCGATGTGCGCAAGGCCGAGACCATCGAGGATCTGGCAGCGGTGAGCGAACGCCTGCCGGAGCTGCAGTTCCAGCTGGCCAACTCCAGCGCCTCGGCACTGCACATCGGTGACGCCATTTCCAGCATCACCGATTCGATGACCACCCGCCTGATCGAGATGGCGGAGGCGGAGTTGGGTCCACCCCCGGTACCCTACGTTTGGATGTGCGGTGGTTCCCAGGCACGCCGGGAGCAGACCTCCCATTCGGACCAGGACAACGCCCTGCTCATCTCCGACGAGATGAAACCGGAACATGAGCCCTATTTCGAAACCCTCGCCAAGCGGGTTACCGACGGCCTCAATGCCTGTCATTTCATCTACTGTCCCGGTGACGCCATGGCGTCGAATCCTAAATGGCGCCAGCCCCTCGCGATATGGCGCAAGTATTTCAATACCTGGATCAACAAGCCCGACCCGATGGCGCTGATGCTCTCCAGCATCTGGTTCGACCTGCGCCCGGTTTACGGAGACAAAGAGCTGTTCAAGGAACTGCAGGAAGAGATCCTTAACAAGACCCGCGGCAACGGCATCTTCACCGCCTATATGGCCGCCAACGCCCTGCAGCACCGCCCGCCCCTGGGTTTCTTCCGCAACTTTGTGCTGATCCATGACGGGGAACACGACGACACCTTCGATATCAAGCATCGGGGCATCGTGCCGATCACCGATGTGGCCCGGGTCTTCGCCCTCACCCAGGGATTGAAGCCTGTGAACACCACCGAGCGAATCGAGGCCGCCGCGGAAACCACCATGGTAAGCCGGGAGATGGGGGAAAACCTGGTCGACGCCCTGGAGTTCATCGCCAGTATGCGCATCAACCACCAGGCTGAGCAGATCCGCAAAGGGATGCGCGCCGACAACTATCTGGCGCCTTCCGAGTTGTCGGATCTGGAACGCCGCCATCTCAAGGATGCCTTCCGGGTCATTCAGGATATGCAGGAAACCCTTGAAAACCGTTACCAGGGCGGAAGATTCCGCTGATGCTGCAGCGATTTCTCAGCCTGGAGACCCTGCGCAAGCGTGCGCTCTCGAAGAGCATGCCCGGCGCCCTGTATGATTACCTCTCGACCCCGCTGACCGCAAAGGACACCCAGTGCGAGGACCTGGTCATCGTCGCCCTGGATCTGGAGACCACCGGACTCGACCCGCGCAAGGACAAAATTCTCAGCTACGGACTGGTGGAGATCCGTCACATGAGCGTCAAGCTGGAGAGCTCCCGCCACCAACTGATCTCCATCGAAGGCCAGATTCCGGAGGAATCAGCGGTCATCCACCAGATCACCGACGACCAGGCGGCCACCGGAATTCCCCTCGAGGAGGCCATGCCGGAGCTGCTGAGCCGCCTGGCCGGCAAGGTCATGCTGGTTCACTACGCCTCGATTGAGCAGAACTTCATCGATGCCGCCTGCCGCAAGCTCTACGGCGCACCGTTCATGATCCGCACCATCGACACCCTGGTCCTGGCACAGCGTCTGTTCGAGCGGCGTAACCACACCATACAGCCCGGTGATCTGCGCCTGTTCAACCTGCGGCCCCGATACAATTTGCCGAATTACAAGGCTCACAATGCCCTGAGTGACGCACTCGCCACCGCGGAACTGTTTCTTGCCATGGCCGCGGAAATGGTTCCCCAGCCGAAACAATGTCAGCTTAGCCGTTTCCTTACCCGCTAACAGGCAATAGAATGGTGAGTTCGAGACCGGAAATAACCAGAATACAGCGACAGGACCCGTACCACCTGAGTCCTGCAGCATTACAACAAGGGACGGTCACACAACGCGTTACGCGCGTGTTCCCGCACCCCTATAAGCATCTACAACTTCGTTGAGGAGCAACCCATGTCAGATATCAAGGTCTATCCCGTCCCCGCCGACTTTGCCGCCCAGGCCAATGTCAACGACGAACAATACCAGGCCATGTACAAACAATCCGTGTCGGACCCGGAGGGCTTTTGGGCCGAACAAGCGGATAAGTACCTTACCTGGTTTAAAAAATGGGACAAAGTGCTGGACTGGAGTTTCAACAAAGACGACCTGCACATCAACTGGTTCAAGGGTGCCAAACTGAACGTCTCGTATAACTGCCTGGACCGCCATCTTGAAACCCGGGGTGATCAGGTTGCGATCATCTGGGAAGGCGACAACCCGGAAGAGGACCGCAAGATCACCTACCGGGAACTGCATGAAGAGGTGAGCAAGTTCGCCAACGTGCTGAAGGCTCGCGGTGTGAACAAGGGTGACCGGGTCTCCCTGTATCTGCCGATGATTCCCGAAGCCGCAGTCGCCATGCTGGCCTGTACCCGTATCGGTGCGGTCCACTCCATCGTCTTCGGCGGTTTCTCTCCCGATGCCCTGCGCGACCGTATCCTCGACTCGGACTGCAAGGTGGTGATCACCTCCGACCAGTCCATGCGCGGCGGCAAGAAGGTGCCGTTGAAGGCCAACGCCGACAAGGCCATTGCCCAGTGCCCCAACGTGCATACCTGCCTGGTGGTACAACGCGGTGGCGATCCGGTGAACTGGGACGACCAGCGCGACGTGTGGTATCACGAAGCCATGGCCGACGCCTCCGCCGATTGCCCGGCCGAGGAGATGGATGCCGATGATCCCCTGTTCATCCTCTACACCTCCGGCTCCACCGGCAAACCCAAGGGCGTACTGCACACCACCGGCGGCTACCTGCTGCAGGCGGCGATGACCCACAAACTGGTGTTCGACTATAAGGATGGCGAGGTCTACTGGTGTACCGCTGACGTGGGCTGGGTTACCGGCCACACCTACATCGTCTATGGTCCTCTGACCAACGGCGCCATCAGCGTGATGTTCGAGGGCATCCCCACCTACCCCAGCATTTCCCGTTTCTGGGACGTCTGCGACAAGCACAACGTGGCCACCTTCTACACCGCACCGACTGCGATACGCTCCCTCATGGGCGCCGGCGAAGAACCGGTCAAGAAGACCAGCCGCAAGAGCCTGCGCCTGCTCGGCACCGTGGGCGAACCGATCAACCCGGAGGCCTGGGAATGGTACTACCGCGTGGTGGGTGAAGAGCGTTGCCCCATCGTCGATACCTGGTGGCAGACCGAGACCGGCGCTCACATGCTGACTCCGCTGCCCGGCGCAACCTCGCTGAAACCGGGTTCCGCCACGCTTCCCTTTTTCGGTGTACAACCGGTGCTGCTGAACGATCAGGGTGAGGAAATCACCGGCAACCCGGCCGAAGGCAACCTGGCGATCAAGCATCCCTGGCCTTCCATGATGCGTACGGTCTATGGCGACCACAAGCGTTTCTACGAGACCTACTTCGCCATGTACCCGGGTTATTATTTCACCGGTGACGGGGCCCGTCGCGATGAGGACGGCTATTTCTGGATCACCGGCCGTGTCGATGACGTGCTCAACGTCTCCGGTCACCGTCTGGGCACCGCCGAGATCGAATCGGCTCTGGTGCTGCATGACTCAGTGGCAGAGGCGGCTGTGGTCGGTTACCCACATGACCTGACCGGTCAGGGCATCTATGCCTACGTTACGCTGATGTCCGGCGTACAGGGCACCGATGAGCTGAAGGCAGACCTGGTGAAACTGGTGCGCAATGAAATCGGCCCCATCGCCAAGGTCAAGATCATCCAATGGGCTCCGGGTCTGCCCAAAACCCGTTCCGGCAAGATCATGCGGCGCATTCTGCGCAAGATCGCAGCCAACGAGCTGGGAAGCCTCGGTGATACCTCGACCCTGGCCGATCCCAGTGTGGTCGATCACCTGATCGATAACCGGGAAAACAAATAAGCACTTCATCGAAACAGGGGCAGCCTATAGCGGCTGTCCCTGTTTCGATAATTATGAATTTTGAATTGTGAATTTTTAATTGCGGTGCGCTCCGCGCTGTTTTTTTGCAACTAGATTTTCAATTCAAGAAGCGTGCGCCCCGCGCACACATCAATTCATAATTCAAAATTCATAATTAAAAATTCGAATGCACATGAAGTTAAACCCCCTTTACAAACGCCTGATGGCCTTCATCATCGTTATCGCTCCCATCTATTGGCTGATCTTTACCGAAGACGGCCAGCGGCACACCGACTCGGTGGTGCTGTTCCTTTGGGGAGAAGAAGAGATCAAGTTCAATCTGCAGGCATTGGATGACCGGTTCACCGAGCAGGAACTGCATCAGGTGTTCCCTGACATTGACTGGAAGTGTCAGGTTACCAATACCGATTTCGGTAATCGACTGTGTGCAGCCAAGATCGGTGTTTTCAATGCCATACCGGCTCATTTTATCGCGGTTTACTTTCGCGATGAGTGGATCAGCGGTGTACGCATCGGCTATCGCCGCATCTACCACGACCAGTTGATTCAACAACTTCTGCAACAGATGGGGCAGCCGGTGCAGGAAAATGCAGACGCCCCCGGGGGTGACCGGGATGTGATTCTGCGCTGGGATACCAGCCGGGGAAACGTGTTGCTCAAGCAGATCTTGAAACAGGGTGAAGAACCCGCTCTGATGTGGTTGCCTTATAGCGCGTCAGCGCTCTGAGACAACACAATACTCCCTTCAAATTCTCGCTCGTTCCCGCGCTCCGTGTGGGAACGCATGCCCCAACCTCTTCTCGTTCCCATGCTCTGCGTGGGAACAAGAACGCAAATCAGTAAGGTGCTACAGAACCCAGACTCAGTGCCATGAGTTTGTCCCTGATACCCCGCTGAAACCGTGAAAGGATTCCGCCAGGAAGCGCTTGAAGTGGCTCATCACCGGTTTGGGAATATGCGTTTCAGCATACTCGTGCAGTTCATGCACCCGCGCGTTCATAATAGGATCGTCCTGCTGCCGTACCCGGTCAATGGTTTGATGGACAGTCTGGTCAAAGATCTTCCCACCCCGATCGCGGACTACCGAATAGATCGCCATCCAGGCCAATTGCTCTTCCAGGTCCAGCTTGCACTGGTTATCCAGGATCGACAGCATGGTCGCGGTTACACAGTCGATTTGTATCGGATCAAGTACCACCTTTTCGATACCGACCGCGGCAGGATGAGGTGCGTCCAATGGGGTGCAAGCGAGTCTTCGATCTCATGAAAGATTTTGGGACATCCAAGTCCACCAAAATCGATTCGATCTTTGACAGCCTATTAGTGCCCCGGT
>JBEVVH010000082.1:0-14313 GCA_040507245.1 Candidatus Thiodiazotropha sp. | reverse complement strand
TCTTCTCATTTTGATTGACCGCAACTTCAATCATGGCGCATTACGACGCCGTTATTGAGGGGGGAGGAGACCATTACATCGGGCTACGGGGAGTCGTATTTTTGGTTGTTACCGGCCCCAGCTTTTGAAGCGGCGTTTGCAGTAAACGAGCAGCTCCGCATAGTTGCGGAAATAGAGTTCGAAGCTGTCTTCTGCGGGGGCGTCGAACTCACACCAGTCGTTGTCATAGTCCCGGCAGATTTGAGGACGTTCCTCGTAGATACCGCAACCCCCGTTGGGCTGCAGGTGTTCGCAGTTGCCTTTGACCAGCAGAAACCAGCCGTCCTCGTCCTTGTAGATCTCCACCCCTTCATGGGAAACCTGCCACAGCAGATGCTCAAAGTCGCGCTTGGATCGCGGTGCGTCGCCGATCGCCTCGGTCATGTAGGTGCAGCATTTCGAATTCGTGCAGCGTTGGCACTTGCTGTCCATGGCTACTCGCTCTGGGGTTGCGGTGGCTTGGGGCCGTGTCTGCGGCGACGCTTCTTTGCTTCGCCCTCACCCTTGGGTTTATGGCTTTTGTGATGGTGTCCCTTGCCGTGGCCCTTGTGGCCATCCTTGTTGTGGTGTGGCTGGCGGCTGCCTTTTTCCGGATACACCCGGCTTTTGGGGTCTACCTCGGCAAGCAGATCCGAAGACACGGTCTGCGCCGGAATGGCGTGCCCTACATAGGTCTCGATGTCGGGCATCGAGAAGGCGTAGGTTTCACAGGCGAAACTGATCGCCTCGCCACTGGCGCCGGCCCGGGCGGTGCGGCCGATCCGGTGCACGTAATCCTCCGCGTCCTCCGGCAGGTCGTAGTTGATGACGTGGGTGACATCCGGGATGTGCAGGCCCCGGGCTGCTACGTCGGTGGCCACCAGAACCGGAAGTTCACCGGCCTGGAAACGGTTCAGCAGGCTCAGGCGTTTCTTCTGCGGTACATCGCCGGAGAGCACCGCTGTGTTGATCTCGTTGCCCTGCAGGTAGCCCCAGACCCGGTCAGCGGTGCGCTTGGTGTTGACGAACACGATGGAGCGGGCGTTCTCCAGGCCTTTCAGCAGTCCCACCAACAACGGAATCTTCTCGTCGTTGGCCGTGAGGTAACAGGTCTCGGTGATTTTTTCCGCGGTGACTTTTTCGGGTTCTACCTCAATGCTCTGGGGATTGTTCATGTGCTCGTAGGCCAGCTCCTTCACCCGGTAGGAGAGGGTGGCCGAGAACAGCATTCCGAGACGCTGGTTCGGGGGCGGGCAGCGGCGCAGCAGGAACCGGATGTCCTTGATGAAGCCGAGGTCGAACATGCGGTCGGCTTCGTCAAGCACCACGACCTGGATCTTCTTCAGGTCATAGACATGCTGTTTGAAATAGTCGATGAGGCGTCCCGGCGTTCCGATCAGGATATCCACGCCCGATTCGATCTGTTTGCGTTGCTGGTCATAGCCGGTGCCGCCAAACACCACTGCGGTCTTCAGTCCGGTATGGCGCACCAGCGCCTGGGCATCCCGTTCAATCTGGACCGCCAGTTCCCGGGTGGGCGCGAGGATCAGGCTTAACGGCTGGTTGGGTCGGCGCTCTTCGTCTGCAGGGCGTTTCAACAGGTGATGCAGCACCGCGATCAGAAAGGCTGCGGTCTTACCGGTTCCGGTCTGTGCCTGGCCCGCGAGATCCTTGCCTGAAAGGGCAATGGGCAGGGTTTCCGCCTGAATGGGGGTACAGTATTCAAACCCGGCCTCCTGGATTCCGAGGAGGATATTAGGGTTGAGATCGAAGTCGCTGAAACGGGTATCTGTAAGGTGTTTGTCAGTCATGACGCGCAAGCATACCCGATAAACGGCCGGACTACGATGTTGTGATAAACCAGGCCACAAGCGGGTGGCGGAAAAAAGTCCCACAACGGGCGGCCACATTCCCGTACAATCACCCGACATGAATATCTACCTGATTTCCATCGGTAACCGGATGCCCCGCTGGGTGGTCGAGGGATACGAAGAGTATGCCCGGCGGCTGGTGGGTGAATGCCGTTTGCGCCTGGTGGAGATTCCGCCCGGTCAGCGGGGCCGCAAGGCGGATCTGAAACGGGTGACCCAGGATGAAGGTGAACGGATGCTCAAGGCCATTCCCAAGGGATGCCGTGTCGTGGCCCTGGATGTACCGGGACGCGCCTGGAGTACGGAGCAACTGGCGGAACAGCTCAAGGGCTGGCTGGCCGGCGGCCAGGACCTGGCCCTGCTGGTCGGCGGACCGGAAGGACTGTCAGCGGAATGCCTGGCGCGTGCGGACATGAGCTGGTCCCTATCCCCGCTGACCATGCCGCACCCACTGGTACGGGTGGTGGTTTCCGAACAGCTCTATCGGGCCTGGAGCCTGTTGCGCAATCACCCCTACCATAGGGCGGATTGAGGATGATCTACCTGGCATCGCGCTCACCCCGCCGTCAGGAGTTGCTGTCCCAGATCGGGGTGACCTACGAACTGTTGGACGTGGCGGTAGATGAGGCTATTCAAGCCGATGAGTGTCCGGAGCGCTACGCCCAGCGACTGGCTCTGGAGAAGGCCCGGGCAGGCGCCCAAGCTGTCCCTGCCGGACAGTCCATACCGGTTCTGGCGGCGGACACCTGCGTGGTGATCCATGGTCAGATCCTGGGAAAGCCGGAAGATCGTGAGCAGGGTCTGTGGATGCTCGGCCAGTTGTCGGACGCCACCCACGAGGTTTATACGGCGGTGTGCCTGGGTCAGGAACACTTCGAAACCCGCCTGAGTATCAGTCGGGTGACCTTCCGCGCCCTGTCGCCGGGAGAGATCTCCGCCTATTGGGCCAGCGGTGAACCGGCGGACAAGGCCGGCGGCTATGCCATCCAGGGGCTGGGCGGGCAGTTCGTACGCTGGCTGGAGGGGAGTTATTCCGGGGTCATGGGGCTGCCTCTGTATGAAACCGCGGAATTACTTCAACGGGCGGGAATCGAACTGTTAAACAACCAATGATTACGGCCGATTGAGTGGCCGGGAATCCGGCCCAGGTGAGTACTGATTTTGCACATTCCCAGTGCCCGTCCAGCCATGCATAATTCAAGGCGGTGAAGACGGGCGGGTACTCCGGCTTTACCCCGATACGTCGGGAAAGGTACGCAACATGAAGGAATCCAGGCGTGCGGCCATTAACAACGGAACACAATCCAAAACCAGATGTCGATGCGATGAGTGAAGAGATTCTGATCAACGTCACCCCCCCGGAAACCCGCGTGGCTGTGATAGAAAACGGGGTGGTGCAGGAGATAATCATCGAGCGCTCCGGCAAGCGTGGCCTGGTGGGGAATATCTACAAAGGCAAGGTCTGCCGGGTGCTGCCAGGGATGCAGGCGGCGTTCGTCGATATCGGTCTGGAACGGGCCGCCTTTCTGCATGTCTCGGACATCGGGGACACCTCCGACAAACCCCGTACCGATAACATCTACGAGCTTCTGCGGGAAGGACAGTATGTCATCGTCCAGGTGCTCAAGGATCCGATCGGCACCAAGGGCGCCCGTCTGACCACCAACATCTCGATACCCTCCCGGCATCTGGTGTTCATGCCCTCCCTCGGCAACATGGGGATCTCCCAACGGATCGAGGCGGAGGACGAGCGCCAGCGTCTGCGCGAACTGCTGAATCAGGTGGCGGAGACCGGGGAAATCAGTGGCGGCTACATCGCGCGCACCGCCGCCGAAGGTGTCGACGAGTCATCCCTGAAGGCGGATATGCGCTTCCTGGCGCGCCTGTGGTCCTCGATTCAGGATCGCAGCAAAATTGCCAAGGGAATTGAACTGATCCATGAGGACCTCTCCCTGCCACTGCGTTCACTGCGGGATCTGGTCGGGCCGGATGTCGAGAAGGTGCGTATCGACTCCAAGGAGACCCATCAAAAAGCGATCAACTTCGCCCAGAAATTCATCCCCGACGTCAAACACCGCATCGAGTACTACCCGGGGGAACGGCCTCTGTTCGATCTCTACGGTGTGGAGGACGAGATTCAGAAGGCCCTGGAACGCAAGGTGCAGCTCAAGTCCGGTGGGCATCTGGTGATCGATCAGACCGAGGCGATGACCACCATCGACGTCAATACCGGCGCTTTCGTCGGACATCGCAACCTGGAAGAGACCATCTTCAAAACCAATCTGGAAGCGGCCCAGGCGATCTGCCGACAGTTGCGGCTGCGCAACCTGGGCGGCATCATCATTATCGACTTCATCGACATGCTCGATCCGGAACACCGCCGCCAGGTGTTGCGGGCCCTGGAGAAGTGCCTGGCCCATGATCATGCCCGCACCCAGATCACCGAGGTCTCTTCCCTCGGCCTGGTGGAGATGACCCGCAAGCGCATCCGTGAATCCCTTGAGCATGTGCTTTGTGAGCCCTGTCCCTGCTGTGCCGGACGGGGTTCGGTGAAGACCGCCGAAACCACCTGCTACGAGATATTTCGCGAGATTCTGCGTGAGTCCCGCCAGTTCGATGTGGAGTCCCTGCTGGTGCTGGCCTCCCAGGAGGTGGTGGACCGGTTGCTGGACGAGGAGTCCACCCACCTGGCCGAGCTGGAGCAGTTCATCGGTCACCCCATCAAACTCCAATCGGAGCAGCTCTACAGCCAGGAACAGTACGATGTCGTATTGATCTGAGCCCTCCTGGCCCCGCGCTCGCTCCATGCTGCACATCGCAAAAGCTCTGCATACCAAGTTCTGGCAGCTGCTGGCCTGGCTGGTAATCCTGCTTGCCCTGCTGTTGAGCGTGATGCGTTACGCGCTGCCTCACATCGACCTCTCCCCCTATCGTGCTGAGATCGAGCGGGTCGTGGAGGACAAGGCCGGACTACCCCTGCGCATTGGCGCGATCAGTGCAGAGATCAAAGGATCGCACCTGACCCTCAAGCTGACCGATGTCAGCGCCCTGGATCCGCAAACCGGTCAGCCTCGGCTGACCACACCCCAGGTCTACGTCACGGTACGGCTGCTCAGCTCCCTGCTGAGCGGGCAGCTGCAGTTGGGTGATGGACGACTGGTCGGCACCCGGCTCAAGGTGACACACCATCCCGATGGCACCTTCAGCCTGTACGGCTTTGGTGCATCCGGTGGGGCTGAGTCGGGGGCGGTGACCGAGCTGCTCCTGGGGCAGAATCACCTGCGGCTGCAGGACACGGAGATCCTGCTCAGCGGGTCGGTGGCCGGGCGGCCGCCACTGCATCTGACCGGTGTGGTGGTGGATCTGATCAACGACGGACTGCGCCACCAGCTCTCGGTCAGCAGCGTGGTTGGTGAGAAAGACCGCCAGCGGCTGCGCCTGGTGGCTGATCTCAAACAATCCGACGCGGCCTCCTGGGCCATGGACGGGGGGTTCTACCTGAAAGCGGAGAATCTTCAGCTGGGTGGACGGTTGGATGACTGGTTGCCGCAGGGTTACCGGGTTGATCGGGCCGATGCCAGTCTTGAGGTATGGGGGGAGCTGGCCGGTGGCCGGTTGCTTCATCTCGAGGGCAATGGCGCATTACGGCAGTTGCAGATGTCGGGCGCGGGACAGGGGGATCCGTTTGAACTCTCCGAACTGAGTACGGGATTTCGACTCGAGCAGCGTCCCGCCGGCTGGTGGCTGGGATTGGACCGTCTTTCCATCCGCCGTCCCGCCGAGTTCTGGCCGACAGGGCGCCTGGATCTGAGCTGGTGGGCAGAAGAGACTTCCGGGGATAAGGGCTTTCATCTGCAGACCGACTATCTGGCCCTCAAGGGTGTCTACGATTTTCTCAGTATCCTGCAGCTGCCCGATGCGGAATGGCACAGCGCCCTGTTGGCTCTGGAACCCCGGGGTGATGTGCGCCAGCTCGATGTCATCTGGCAGGCCAACCCCGATTCCGGCTCGGATTGGCAGTTGCGGGCGCAGGTGGAGCACTTTGCCGCCAAACCCTGGCACAGCATTCCCGGGATCCAGGGTGTGCATCTGGCCATCGACGGCAGCCAGTCCGGGGGGTGGATGAAGCTTAGCAGCGACGAGATGGTGCTCGACTATGCCCAGTTGTTCCGCCAGCCGCTCTATGCGGATTCGGTCGCGGGGGATTTTTTGTGGCATTTCGACCCGCAGCGGGGACTGCGTTTGCAAACCGAGCGGCTGGCCATGAGCAATCCGGACCTGCATACCCTGTCCCGGGTGGATGTGACCATTCCACTTTCCGGCAATGACCTGTTCACGGATATCCAAACCGATTTCTGGGACGGGCGCGGGGCGAGCAAGAGTGACTACCTCCCGGTTTCGGTCATGCCCCATGACCTGGTGCAGTGGATCGATAACTCGCTGGTCGACGGGCATGTGACCAGTGGCAGTTTCCTCCTCTATGGGCCGGTCAACCGGTTTCCCTTCAAACAGCAGGAGGGCCGTTTCGAGGTCTTGTTCGGGGTCGAGGAGATGCTGCTCGACTACATGCCCGGCTGGCCGGAGCTGACCGATGCCTTGGCCGAGGTGCATTTCATCAATAACGGCCTGCAGATGCAGCTCAAGGACGGTCGCATGCTTTCGAGCCGACTGCAGGACGTATCGTTGCAGATCGATCAGTTACGCAACCCCACGCCACTGCAGATTCAGGGGCGCTCGCAGGGGCCGCTCAGGGATCTGATGTCGATTCTGGGCGATACACCGCTGCGCAAGGACTTCAAATCCTTCGTTGACTCGGTCTCGGTCGCTGGCGATGTAAGCACCCGGCTCGATCTGAGGATCCCGCTCGAGACGGGACGGGGCACGCTCAAGGTACAGGGGGAGCTGACCCTTGAGCAGTCTGAGATCACGGTGCGCGAAATCGATCTGCCGGTACGGGCGCTGGAGGGTGTTCTGGCCTTCGATTTGCACGGCATCCAGGGCCTGGGCATTCGTGCCAATCTGATGGACAGACCGATACAGTTCGATGTTATCCCGGTGCATCGCCAGGGACGCGACTGGACCCGGGTCACCGCTAAGCTGGCGCTCGACATGAAACGCCTGATCCGCCAGTTTCCGGACTGGGAACTGGACAATTTTCAGGGACTCGGAGAGGCGGACGTGGCGTTCAGCTTCGCCCACCAGGAGAATGCGGTACCGGTGCGCATGGATCTCGAGTCAGACCTGGTCGGGGTGGCCGTCAACCTGCCTGAACCCTTGGGAAAACCGGCCGAGGAGTCGCGCAGACTCGACCTGGGCGTGGATTTCCTGAAAGACCGTAACACCGAGCTTCGGGTGCGTTATGGCCAGGATACCCATGCCCTGTGGCGTTTTTATGGGGACCGTGAAACACCCTGGGTGGCGGCCATCGGCTTTTCCCAGGAACCCCTGAGCCTGGACGGCATCGAGGGGTTTCATCTCAGTGGTGCGGTGCAGCGCCTCGATGCGGATGAGTGGATTGCCTGGGTGAGCCGCCAGTCCGATGGTTCCGGCCAGGCTCTGCCGCGTATCGCCATGGATCTGCGGGTCGACCAGCTGATCGCCCTGGGTACGGTGTGCCCCAACACCCGTTTCACCTACAACAACTTTGCCGACGGGTACCGGGTCAACCTGACTTCCGACACGCTTCTGGGCACCCTGCAGATTCCGGGGGACCTGTCCGAGCGGCCGATACTGGGTCGCTTCGATTATCTCAAGCTCAACCTGCAGGAACTCGCAAGCACCATTACCGGAGAACGGGCAACTGAGTTGGATACGTCGGAAACACTCGATCCCCGACAGGTACCGGCAGTGAATTTTTCCATCGAACGGTTGTTCATCAATGATGACCCGGTCGGTAAGGGTCATCTCATCTGGAGCAAAGAGCAGGACGGGATCACAATCAATAGTCTGACTCTGGTGGGTAATAACATCGACCTATCGGGACAGGGCTACTGGCGCAAGACCCTGAGAGGGCAGAGTACCGCCCTGAACCTGCAGATGCAGACTCCCAGTCTCGGGGAGTTGCAGCAGGAGTTGGGCATCACCACCGGTATCGAACAGGCGCCCACCCAGATCAAGGCGGAGCTCTATTGGCCCACCTCTCCTCTGGGGATGGGCGCAGACAAACTCTACGGCAGTCTCTGGCTCAAGGTGGGTAAGGGACAGGTGAACAATGTGGATCCGGGCATGGGTCGCCTGATCGGGCTGTTCAGCCTGAATGCCCTGGGCAAGCGCCTGGCGCTGGATTTTTCGGATCTGTTCTCCACCGGAATGGCGTTTGACAGCATCGAGGGTAATTTCAATCTCAACGACGGTGAAGCCTATACCACCGATCTGGCAATGCGCAGCACCCTGGCCTCGGTGGATATTCGTGGCCGCACCGGGTTGAGCAGCCGGACCTATGATCAGCGGGTGGTGGTGATTCCCAATGTGAGTGCCACCCTGCCCCTGGTGGGGGCCCTGGCCATCAATCCCTCCGTCGGGGTGGCCCTGGCGCTGACCCAGCAGCTGTTCGGCAAACAGTTCGACCGCATTGCCATGCGCACCTATGAGGTGACCGGGAGTTGGGATAATCCCCAGTTTCGCCAGCTCGAGGAGGCGCGTGACCCGGATCGTAAGGACATACACATGCCTGAGTTGCCGGGGACTGAATAAGTCCGGGCCAATCGTTGCCTGAGCGGGGCAGTGGGACCGCCAGTGAGCTTTCTTAAGCCGGTTTTTAAAACCCCGAAATCATCAAGTTAACTGGCGGTCCGGCAGTTCAAGATGCTATGCTCGGAGAAGCTCCGGGAGGCCCGGATTCCGTCGCGTATACAGATCAAGAACCAAGATGAGCGGTAATAAAAGTCAAGTCGCAGCCATCCAGATGGCTTCCAGTCCCAATGTGAGTGCTAATCTGCTCGAGGCTGAGCGATTGATCAGCGAAGCCACCGAGCGCGGTGCCGGTCTGGTGGTGCTGCCTGAAAACTTCGCCTTCAAGGGTAACAAGGATCAGGAAATGTTGACCCTCTGCGAGGAGTCCCATGACGGTCCCCTGCAAGGGTTCCTGAGCCAGATGTCGAAACGATACGGTGTCTGGATCGTCGGTGGCACGATACCTTTGCGGGCTAAGAAGGGTGGAAAAGTTCGCGCCAGCTGCCTGGTGATGAACGACCAGGGAGAGCAGGTGGCGCGTTACGACAAGATCCACCTGTTCGATGTCCATCTGGTCGCGACCGATGAACACTATGAGGAGTCCGGAACCATCGAGCCCGGCAATGAGCCGGTGGTGGTGGATACCCCGTTCGGCCGACTTGGCGTGGCGATCTGCTACGATCTGCGTTTCCCCGAACTGTTTCGCAAACTGCTGGACATGGGGGCGGAGGTCTTCGTCGTGCCGTCCTCATTTACCGCGATTACCGGCAAGGCCCACTGGGACACCCTGGTGCGTGCCCGGGCCATCGAGAACCTGGCCTTTGTCATTGCCGCCGCGCAGGGTGGGTATCACGTGAACGGGCGTGAAACCTATGGCCACAGCATGATCGTCGATCCCTGGGGCACGGTGCTGAGCCAGTCTCCCCGGGGCACCGGTTACGTAATCGCCGAACTCGATCGCGAATACCAGAAAACCATACGCAGAACCTTTCCCACCATCGATCACCGGCAACTCTAGCAGAGTCCCCCGCTGGTTCACCGCGGGCGGGCCGGATACCCCTTACGATCACACTCTGGAATACACATGTCTGATCTGATTCAAATCGCACAGCAAAACATCCTCACCTCCGTGGGTCTGGTGGAGCGGGACCTGGATCGCATGCTGGGGGAACTCACAGGCCCCGGGGTGGACGCTGCGGATATCTACTTTCAAACGAGTCGTCTCGAATCCTGGGTGCTGGAAGACGGCATCATCAAGGAAGGGTCCCACAACATCGAACAGGGCGCCGGGATCCGTGTCATCAGCGGTGAAAAAACCGGTTTTGCCTATTCGGATGAATTGCAGCTTCCGGTGCTCACCGAAGCGGCCCGGGCGGCCCGGGCGATTGCCCGCAGTGGCGCCGAACAGCAGGTACGGGTCAGCGGGGCACCGGCGCCGCGCCAGTTGTATGAGCCAATCAACCCGCTGCCGAGTCTCAGCGAGGTGGACAAGATCGATCTGCTGCGCCGGGTGGACGCCGAGGCCCGGCGTCTCGATCCCCGCGTCAAGCAGGTGATCGTCAGTCTGGTCGGGGCCCAGGACATCGTTCTGGTGGCCGACATCGAAGGGCGTCTGAGTGCCGATGTGCGGCCTCTGGTGCGCATGAACGTGCACGTGATCGCCGAGCAGGGCAACCGCCGTGAGCAGGGCACCAGCGGCGGCGGTGCCCGGGAGAACTTCCACTATTTTCTCGCCGAGGAGCGCGGCCTGGGTTATGCCCGGGAGGCGGTCCGTCAGGCCCTGGTGAATCTGGAGGCGGTCGAGGCCCCCGCCGGGAGCATGCCGGTGGTGCTGGGACCGGGTTGGCCCGGGGTGCTGCTGCACGAGGCGGTGGGACATGGACTGGAAGGGGACTTCAACCGTAAGGGAACCTCTGCCTTCAGCGGCCGCATGGGTGAGAAGGTCGCCGCGGACTGTGTCACGGTGGTGGACGACGGTACTCTGCCGGGTCGCCGCGGCTCTCTGAATATCGATGACGAGGGCACTCCCTCCCAGTACACCGTTCTGATCGAAAACGGAGTGCTTAAAGGTTATATGCAGGACAAGCTCAATGCACGACTGATGAAGGTGGATTCCACCGGCAACGGGCGGCGCGAATCCTATGCCCACCTGCCCATGCCGCGCATGACCAATACCTACATGCTGGCGGGACAGCACAAGCCGGAAGAGATCATCGAGTCCGTGGAACGGGGGCTCTACGCGGTCAACTTCGGTGGTGGCCAGGTGGATATCACCTCGGGGCGTTTCGTGTTTTCCGCGAGCGAGGCGTACCTGATCGAGAAAGGCAAGATCACCCGTCCGGTCAAAGGGGCAACCCTGATCGGTAATGGCCCGGATGCGATGAACCGGATCAGCATGGTCGGGGACGACCTCAAACTGGATGCCGGTGTGGGGGTATGTGGCAAAGAGGGACAAAGCGTGCCGGTCGGGGTGGGGCAGCCGACTCTGAAACTCGATGGCATGACGGTGGGAGGTACCGAGCAGTGAGCGACATGGCAGTGCGTCAGCAGGAATTACAGCAACTGGTCGAGGATCTGCTGCAGGAGGCCAAACGTCAGGGCGCCTCCGATGCGGAAGCCGCGGTAAGCCGTGACGCGGGACTCTCCGTGTCGGTGCGGCTCGGGGAGATCGAAACCATTGAACACACCCGGGACAACGGTCTCGGCGTGACGGTCTATTTCGGCCAGCGCAAGGGTTCCGCGAGTACCTCGGATCTCTCCCCCCAGGCGATCCGGGAGACCGTCGAGGCGGCCTGCAACTTTGCCCGTTACACCTCGGAAGACCCCTGTTCCGGTCTCGCCGATGAGGGGCTGATGGCCCACGACCTGCCCGATCTGGACCTTTACCATCCCTGGGGTGTGAGCGTCGAAGAGGCCATCGAACAGGCGATTCGCTGCGAATCAGCGGCCCGGGACAGCGACCCTAGAATCATCAATTCAGAGGGCGCCTCCCTGAACACCCACGACGGCCTGCAGGTCTATGGCAACACCCATGGTTTCATCGGCGGCTATCCCTCCTCCCGACACAGCCTGAGCTGTTCCGTGGTGGCCCGGGAAGACGACAGCATGCAGCGGGACTACTGGTATACCCTGGCCCGGCGCGGTGAGCAGTTGCAGAGTGCCGAGGCGGTGGGCCGTCAGGCGGCCGCGCGCACCCTGGCCCGGCTCAAGGCCCGTCGTCTGCCGACCCAGCAGGCCCCGGTGCTGTTCCAGGCGGATGTGGCGGTTGGGCTGCTGCGCAGTTTCATCGGCGCGATTCGCGGCTCCGCACTCTATCGCAAGGCCAGTTTCCTGCTCGATCATCTGGGAAAACCGGTGTTTCCCGAATTTGTCGAGATTCACGAAGAACCCCTGCTGCCCGGTGGACTGGCCAGCGCCGCCTATGACGGTGAAGGTGTCGCAACCCGGCGCCAGTCCTTCATCCGGGACGGTATCCTGCAGGGCTATGTGCTCGACAGTTATGCAGCCCGCAAACTGGGCATGCAGACCTCCGGCAACGCCGGTGGGGTACGAAACCTGCGCATCAACAGCGGCAAGCTTGACCGGGCCGGTCTGCTGAAAACCCTGGACAAGGGACTCCTGGTCACTGAACTGATGGGCCAGGGGATCAATATGGTGACCGGTGATTACTCCCGTGGCGCGGCGGGTTTCTGGGTGGAAAACGGTGAAATCCAGTACCCCGTCGAGGAGATCACCATCGCCGGCAATCTGCGCGACATGTTTCTCGGCCTGCGGGAGATCGGCAATGATGTGGAGACCCGCACCAGTGTGCAAACCGGTTCCTGGTTGATCGAACGGATGATGATCGCCGGCGAGTGATCGACCCTTACAGCCCATTGAGTCGATAGGTGGTATCCCCAGGTATCTCCGCGCCGTGAGTGGATGATGCTTTTGCCAGGCAATATGGAACGGTACTCGTGCTTCACTTCGTACGGTCCTGGAGAACTTCATTCCGCTTCGAGGCGGTGTCGAGTTTCGTAACTGGGAGAAGGTTCGAGCATGGCTTGAGTTCCCGTCGACGAAACCGCACTGATGCCGTCTCCCGTTGAAGCGCTCTGGGGGATTGATCCGCGGATTGTCAGGCGTCTCGTTGCCTTGTCGACAAGAGGTATTGTGCGAGCGCCTCAGCAGTGGCCGGCTTGGCAAAATGATATCCCTGGAAGCAGTTACAACCGAGCCGTTCAAGCACTCTTTTCTGCTCTTCCGAATTTACCCCCTCCGCCACCACGGTGACATTGAAGGCCTTGCCCAGGGAAAGCGCCGCATTGATCAATGCGAGGTGACGTTCAGAATTCCCCTGTTCCTGGTTCTCAGGACTGTTGGCCAGGTTCTGGATGAAGTTTCTGTCGATTTTCAGTTGTCCGATTGGTGCGCTCTGCAGTGTTCCCAGTGCCAAGTAACCGGTACCGAAATCATCGATTGAAAAGGTCGCGCCATATTGGCTCAGTCTCTCAAGGGTGCGCGTGACGTTTGGGTTATTGGGTAGCAGAAGGGACTCTGTGATCTCGAAAACCAGTTGACGAGGATCGAGGTCGTAGCGTTCGATGAGTCGCAGGACCTGCTGACAGAATCCGGGCGATTCGAGCTGTTTGGAGCTGATGTTGATGGCGAAGCGGAGTTCGGGGCCTATCTGCATGGTTCGCCACTCGGCAATCTGCCGGGCTGCGAGTTCGAGAACCCGGTCGCCAATCGCAGTGATCATGCCGGTGTCTTCCGCCACACCGATAAACTTATCGGGTGTGACCAGTCCGCGGTATGGATGTTGCCAGCGTATCAGTGCCTCCAGGCCGAAGAGTCTGCCGTCGGAGGTGAATTGCGGCTGATAGTGCAGTTCAAACTGTTGCTCGTTCAGGGCAAGTCTCAACTCCGCTTCGAGAATCATCCGCTGTTTGGCGGACTCCTGCATGGAGGCATCAAAGAAACGAATCTGCCCCGGGCCTTCCGATTTGGCTTGATACATGGCGGTGTCGGCTTGATGAATTACGTCATGAATGCTGTTTTTAGCATCGAACGGAAAAATCGTGATTCCGATGCTCAGGGTGAGTTGAAAGAACTGATCCCGCACATTCAGGGGTTCAGACAGAGATTCACCGAGATGTTCGGCGAAGCGTTGTGCTACGACCGCCATAACTTGTTTGTTGATGTGCTGTTCGGCAAGCAGGACGACAAATTCATCGCTGCCGATTCGGGTGAGCAGATCCTCCTTACGGATCTGGTTGCGCAGGCGTTGTGTCAATTCGATCAGCAGTTTATCGCCGGTGTGGTGACCCAGTGCATCGTTGATTGGTTTGAGACGGTCCAGGTCCAGAAACAGCAGCGCCCCGTAGGCGGATTGCCGAGTGGCGAGTGACAGGGCATTCTCCAGTTGTTCGTGCAGTGCTGCCCGATTAGGCAGGCCGGTGAGGGGATCATGAAAGGCTTGGTGGCGGATCTTGTCTTCGGACTTCTTCAGCTCGGTGACATCACTGATCACCAGCAACAGGGTTTCCTTCCAGCCGGTGAATGTTTTGACGTCTTTGTATGAGTCCAGCCTGCGGCCTTGAATTCGGCCGACGAAAAGGCGTTCATCCGATGTATTGGTACCGTAGCGGAATCGTATGTCGATATGTTTGCCATCAGGATGGTTCAAGCGAGTCTTCGATCTCATGAAAGATTTTGGGACATCCAAGTCCACCAAAATCGATTCGATCTTTGACAGCCTATTAGTGCCCCG
>JBEVVH010000081.1:0-14498 GCA_040507245.1 Candidatus Thiodiazotropha sp. | reverse complement strand
GGCGCCTACGGCACGTCGGGTTTCCAGTATCGCCTCGCGACTACCGGGGACTACCAGCCTTCGCTTCGCTTTCCCTGGCTGGCAGCGTAGGTAATGATTTGCCGAATATCACTGTTGTACCCTACCCAGGTCTGCAACCGGCCTTGCGAGTCGTAGCTGTAATCGATGGTCTCATCCACCGGGTCGAGGCCGATGGAATTCGACAGGGTGCCGGCCAGGTAGACATCGTCGGCACCGTCATCGCTGTAGGTATAACGCTCCTGCATGATCCTGCCGTCGCTGGCATAGGCGAATTCACGGATGCCTTCAAACACCCCATTGTTATCGAAATCGTAGCGTACCCGGGAAACCCGGTAGCCGGTCGTACCGGTGCCCGGATCCTGCGGGGTGGTGTCATCGCCGGTATTGTCGGTGCCGCCATCATCCGCCGGAACCCCATCACTGTCTCCTCCACCGCCGCCACCGCAGGCTGTCAACATCGATAACAACAGGAGCATGGCAAACCTTCCCCCGTTTGATCGACCCTCACTGTCACGCCACAACATAGTGATCTCCTGTCATGCATTCTGAAACAACAGAACTCATCTGCGGAGGATTGCCTGCCAGACAGCCCCCCGCATCCAATTATACTTTCCGCGGCCAGTATGTATTTTTGCGCCACGATTCTCCAGCCATTCGTCGAATGGTACTAAGCCTTGGCCCGCTAGCGGATAAACGATCACAAGAGGAAAACAGTCGATTCCGTATGCAAAAGAGACCGGCGAAAGACCAGCCCGCGCTCAGTTCCCGGGTTGCCGGCCTTTCAACTGGTGATAGCGTTCATTCACCGAACGGGTCTCTTGCAACACCTCATCGGTGAGCCGCACAAACCGGGTGATGTGGAAACGGTTGAGCATGCTTTGTAACCGCCGGGTGGGCTTTTCGCTCAGAAAACTGGGTTCGACCCTACGGATGCGCGGTTCGGAGAAGTTCTTGTACAAGCCGACTGTTATGACGATCAGCGGCTCCGACGCGCCAATCACCTTCAACTGTTTGCCCACCTGGGGGTTGAGTTCCTTGGCCAGTTCGAAACCGTATTCCGGCACCAGCGCCGCATCCGACTTACCGAAATAGACATCGACCACAGCGGAGTTCATGTTCTCCATGACCCGGCTGTCTGCGAAGTACTTGGACGATTCGGGAAGGCCCTGCTCCATCAACGCCACATCCAGAAAACGCATTCCGATCCGGTGCCCCAGGCAGTGCGACAGGCTGCGCCCACGCAGATCCTCAAGGGAGTTCAGGCCGGAATCGTTGCCTACCAGCAACAGGTAGCGCTGCTTCAGGTTGGGCCCGAATTGCAGGGTGTAGCGGCCGACTGGATGGACCCAGTCTTCGATATCCAGATAGCTCGCACTGTCGATGAAGATGACCTGTATGTCGTTGCGTTTGAATTTATCAATCAACTGTAGGTTGTTGTCGTAGATCTTGATCGCGAAATGCTCGCCCCTATCCACCAGCATCTCGTTGAAGACCATCTGAAACGCAATTTCAGCGTCGGTGCGGGTCGACTCGTGCAGGGATTCGGCGCTGCCCCCCACCTTGATGGGAGGCCGGGTGGCTGTTTCAGTGGCTGAGCAGGGACCCGCAATCCAGAATAGCGTCAAGCCTGCCAGAAGGAACAACCGCCCGACTATCAACATACCATTTCCGCCTGGCGAATCACCTGCATAAACCGGCCCGCGACAAACCTATCACCGTCTCAAGAGTGTCATCATCAACGACTCCGTCCTGGTCCATGACTCCGCATCCTACCTTTAATCCCGCCCAGAATCCTGCAAGATCTCCAACGGCTGATCTGCCGATGTCCGCTTCCGCTGAATCACAGTGTGAACATGAAAATCCACACCATCAGCTTATCCGCCACGCTACCGGCACACCCACGATCAAGCCACCTACTGAGCAGCTTTCAAACGCTGGTACTCCTCATTGAGCGCCCGGATCTCCTTGAAAACCTCGTCGGTCAGTCGCACAAAGCGGACGATATTGAAGTTGTCGAGAATTCGCTGCATCCGCCGGGAAGGCTTTTCATCCAGCACGTAGGATTCAATCTTCACACCATCTTCACACCCCGATCATGGAAAAAATTCGCCTGAATACCCACCGCCTGGTAGATCATCGCTTCTGACACCCCAATGATCCTCAGCGCATTACCCAACTGGGGATTCAGTTCCAACGCAAGCTGATAGCTGTATTCCGGCACCAGCGCCACATTGGACTTGCCAAAGTAGACATCGATCACCGCCGAATTCACATCTTTCAGCACCTGTACCTGCTTCAGGAACTGCTCCGATTCCGGCAACCCCCGGCGCATCAGCTCCACGTCCAGAAAGCGCTGCCCGATACGATGCCCGACACAGGTGGAGAGCGTCTTGCCGCGCAACGCCTCCAACGAATTTGGACCGTCCGTCGCTCGTACGAGAATCAGATAGCGTTGTTTCAAAGTAGTACCGTACTGCACAGTATAGCGGAAATCCGGATGAACCAGTGATTCCGTATCCATGAAGCAGACACTATCGATAAAGATCACCTGAAGGCTGCCGTTGCGAAAATCCTTCATCAGAAGCTGGTTATTGTCATAGATCTTGATATTGAAGACCTCATCACTCTCTGCCAGCATCTCATTGAAAAGCACGTTGAACATGATCTCCGCATCCGAGCGGGTCGATTCATGCAGGGATTCGATGCTCCCGCCCACCTTCACCGTTGGCGTGATCCCGCTCTCCCCGGCACACAACGGAGCCCCGGGCATGACCAGCAGCCCGAACAGCAAAGATAAAAACGGGCGGTGCATTCGCACTAAATCGCCGCGCTTTGATCAGACCACTGATTCCCTGTGACATTGATTGGATTGCTGAATAGCATCTTGAGCTTATCGAACCTGGAGAGTCACGCCCTCCGGCTTGGAATCACCCGCCATCACTCACTGAACCTGCAGGCCATTGAGCCGCCTCAACCAGGACAGCGAACTGATAGGTATGGATCGCCATTGCGTCGTTACGCTGAGTATAGGCGATAGTTTTCTCAGAAACCTTATTCCCCAATCATCGGGCCGGATACGGTTTGCGGTACTGCTCCAACTGCTGTCCGATCCGCCATCCGGGCGTCATACAACACCTCACTCAGCGTCGCCCGTGTCGATAAGCGGCGTAATCGCTTCCTCCACCGCGCTGGGTGAGGCGGTGATCGAACCACTGATCAGCATCGGCGAGGCATCCAGGTCCTGGGCATTCATCATCTCCGCGATCCTTTGCAGAGAGGAGAGCAGTTGGTTCTGCTCCCAGTCGTGCAACTCATCCAGTCGAGACTGGAAACGCTCCTGCAACAGGGGTACTGATTGCTGGACCAGTTGCGCACCGGCCTCGCTGGCCCGGAGGATGACCTTGCGTCGGTCCACCTCATCGCGGTTACGCACCAGCAGCTGCCTTGCCTCGAGCCGCTTGACCACATCGGTGACAGTCGCCTGACTGAGACTCACCCGCTTCGCCAGTGCACTCCCGGTGAGGCCGCCACTGCGTACGATCTTGGTTAACAGCAGAGCCTGGGGGCCGGTCAGACCATGGGTCTGAACCAGGTTCCGGGAGTGCTGATCGATGGCGCGAATGACCCTCCGCAGGGCGATCAGGATCTCTTCGCTCAGAGGAGTATTACCCGACACGTCTGTTCAGTCCTCGAAATATTTCAGTTGTGTAATCATTACAAAAATCCGGGTTATTTCACGTTTCAAGGGTGATATTTGGAATTAGATTATTTAGTATACTAAGCAATTATTCGGCCTGAATTAACAAATCCATACAGGAAAACAGGCCTGAACAGCGCTCAAAGCGACCCACGGCTCATGCACCATCGTTCCGTCCATCTGTTGATCTGCCTGATGATGCTTTCCCCGGCAGCAGTCTCCCTGGCAGATGCACAAGCGCCTTTCTCTATCCACCTCACCCCGAGCCTGAGCAACGATGGCAAGGCAAGTCTCTCCTGGTCCCTCGAGGGTGGAGCAGAGGCCCAGATTGAACAGGACTCCGACTCCGGTTTCACGGAACCCCGCCAGCTCTATCAGGGCAGCGATCTGGCGAGTGTGATCACCGGATTGCCGGATGGAGCATATCACTACCGGGGACGCCTGCTGTACCCGGATGGCAGCGCCTCTGCCTGGAGTGAACCGGTCACCCTGGAGGTGCAACACCACTCCCTGCTGCGCGCAGGATTTTTCTTTTCTGTCGGCGCCCTGGTGTTCCTCGCCACTACTGCACTTATACTGATCGGCAACCGGCGCCAGGGAGCCTCCGGTGAGTGAACCCAGGCTGCAGGTCGACTTCTCACGCCTCAAATCGGATATCGAGTCCCTGGCGGCGATCGGTCGCGCCGAGGATCACGGCATCTATCGCATGGCCTTCACCGACGCCGACATCGCCGCCCGCGAGTGGCTCAAATCCCGCATCTCCGAAGCCCGCCTGGAGTTACACCAGGACGGCGCCGCCAATCTTTTCGGACGGCTCAACCCTGATGCGGACGGTGCGGCGGTGATGACCGGTTCACATATTGACACCGTTCCTGGCGCCGGACACCTGGATGGCGCCCTGGGAGTGCTGTGCGGACTGGAGGCCTTGCGGGTGATCAAGGAGCAGGGGCTGCCCCTCAAGCGCCCTCTTGAAATGGCGGCATTTTCCGATGAGGAGGGCCGCTTCGGCGGCATGTTCGGCTCCCAGGCCCTGAGCGGCCAACTCTCACCGGAGTGGATCCACAACGCCCGGGACCTTTCCGGTAACAGCCTGACCCAGGCCATGGCAGAGCATGGGCTCGACGCCATGGATGCCCTCACCGCGGCACGCCCGCCGCAAAGCCTGCACGCATTCGTGGAACTGCACATCGAGCAGGGGCCGGTACTGGATGCATCCGGCGCCGCCATCGGCATCGTCGAGGGCATCTGCGGGCTGCGTCGCTGGGAGGTGCGCTTGACCGGTATCGCCAATCACGCCGGCACCACACCCATGACCATGCGCCAGGACGCGTTTCAGGGACTGGCCGAGTTCTCCAGCGAGATCGACCGGGTGCTCGAGGAGCACGGCGGTCCCAGCAGCGTCGCCACCATCGGCCGGGTCAGCCTGTCACCCGGAGCCGCCAACGTGGTGCCCGGCGAGGCCACCTTCAGCCTGGAGTTCCGGGACGTCTCCCCGACGGTCCTGGAGGATCTCTCGGACGCCTTCCAGCGCACCCTGTTTGCCATCGCCCGGCGCCGCGACCTGATGTTCAACTATGAAGTGCTCAGTGACCTGTCGCCGGTCAGCTGTGATGCCGGGATCCTGCAACGGGTCGAAACCACTGCGGGGGCGTTCGGCTATCTCACCGAACGGCTGCCCAGCGGAGCGGCACACGACAGCCAGCAGATCGCCCGCATCGCCCGTACCGGCATGATCTTCGTCCCCAGCAAAGCGGGTCGCAGTCACTCCGCCGCGGAGTGGACCGCCTGGTCGGATATCCACGCCGGCGCCAATGTGCTCCTAAATACCTTGTACCAACTGGCCAATGAGACACCCGCATGAATGATGTCAAAGACAAATCCCCGGACGATCCCTATCTGAATATCGATCCGTTGCAGGATACCTACCGGGAGCACATCGCCGAGGCCGCGGGGCGCACCCAGTCCCTGGAACGTCACAACACCGCGCTGCTGTGTATCGATCTGCAGTTCCTGGATGCCGCCCGGGGCCATGGGGTGTTCGCCGATGCCGAGTCGTCCGGCCTGCCGCCGGAGGCCCAGGACTACTACTTCGACCGCCTGGACAAGTTCGTCCTGCCGAACGTACGCCGCCTGCAGGACGCCTTTCGCGCCAACAGACTGGAGGTGATCCATACCCGTATCCAGTCCCTCACCCAGGACGGACGGGATCGCGGTCCGGGGCACAAACGCCTCAACCTGCATGCCGCACCGGGTTCCAAGGATGCGGAATTCCTGCCCCAGATCGCCCCCCATGGGGATGAGATCATCATCAACAAGACCGCCTCCGGGGTGTTTACCTCAACCAACCTGGAACTCGTCCTGCGCAACCTCGGCATCACCGGACTGTTCATCGTCGGGGTCTATTCCAACGAATGTGTCAGCACTGCGGTGCGCGACGCCTGCGACCTGGGTTTCTATGTCACCCTGATCTCCGACGGCATCGCCACCGTGACCCCGGAACTGCAGCAGGCCACCTACACCACCATGAAAGACCGCTATGCCCGGCTGATGTCCACTGACGAGGCCCTGGCGGAGATCGAAGGGGTGTTTCTTTGACCGGAGACACCGCGATACTCGATGCGGGCGTGGGCGGACTGATACTCGCTTTGTTCAGTGTCCTGTGGATCGGACTCGGCTGGTGGCTGGGCCGCCGGGCCGCCGGGCTGGAAGGCTTCATGCTGGCCGGCCGCAAGGTGGGGCTGGCCCTGGGCACCGCCACCGCAATGGCCACCTGGGTCACCAGCAACACCACCATGGCGGCGCCCCAACTGGCGCTGCAGATGGGGATCTGGGGCATGGCGGGTTACTCCCTCGGGGCGGTCGGACTGATCCTGTTCGCCCCTTTGGCGCAGCGTATCCGCGCCCTCATGCCCAACGGCTTCACCAGCGGCGATTTCATCCGTCTGCGCTATGGCCACACCGCCTGGCGGGTGTTCCTCGGCATCTCCCTGTTCTACGCCTTCGGCTGGCTGGTCAGCCTGGGGATGGCCGGCGGTGTCCTGATCAACGCCCTGACCGGCATCGACTATCACCTGGGGATGAGCGTGATCCTGTGGGTGTGCGTGGCCTATACCCTGCTGGGGGGCCTGCGTGCGGTGATCGGCACCGACTTCCTGCAATCCCTGATCATCCTTACCGGAGTAGTGATTCTGGCCTTCCTCGCCCTTGACCGGGTGGGTGTGGAGGAGATGCACGCCCGGGTCATGGAAACCCGTCCGGAGTTACTCAACCTGCTGTTTCCCGCCGCGATCATGTTCCTGTTCAATAACCTGCTGTTCGGCATCGGCGAGATCTTTCACTCCAATGTCTGGTGGAGCCGGGCCTTCGCATTTCGTGAAGGGGTAGGGTTCAAGGCCTATCTGATTGCCGGCATCTTCTGGGCTCCGGTACCCATCGTCGCAGGCTTCCTGGCTTTGACGGTTCCGGCGTTGCAACTCAATGTGCCGGCAGCGGACATGGTCGGCCCCCTGGTGGCGGGAAAACTGCTGGGTGAAGGGGGCGCCATCCTGGTGTTCATCGTGATCTTCTCCGCCCTGGCCTCGAGTCTCGACTCCCTGCTCGCCGCCACCTCGGATCTGATCCTCACCGATATCTACAAGGGTCACATTCGCCCCCGCGCCGATTCGGCGGAATTGGCCCGTGCCGCCCGCTGGGTGGTGCTGGGACTGGGCCTGATGACCTGGCTGCTGTGCTGGCCGAGACTCACCACTCTGGCGGAGCTGCTTTACTTCACCGGCGCCTTCGTTGCCAGCACCATCTGGCCGGTCGCGGCCGGACTCTACTGGCGCAACATCAACCCCTGGGGCGCCAGCCTGGCGATGCTGGCCGGAACCGCCATCGGTCTGAGCGGCTACTTCCTGATCGGCTTCTACGTGGCCGCTCTGATATCCGCCGCGGTCTCGATGCTGATCGTACTCATCTCCACCTGGCTGGCCCCCCGTCCCTTCGAGTGGGACCGGCTCAATCCGGAACCGGCGGCATGAGGCGCCACGCAAAATGATCATCTCCGTCCCCGCCCTCGAAATTCTTATCGTCACGGCCACCCTGATGGCGGCCGCCGCGCCCTTGATTCTGCTGATTCTCTGGGTGCGCGACAAAAAAGGAGGCAAGCTCTGGTGAACCACCTCGATGCACAACTCAGCAAACCCCTGGAAGAGACACCCCTCGACATCCAGGGATTCGAGCGTCCCCGAGCCCTCATGGAGGCCACCCCGGAAGATCTGGTGCCATTGATCGACCTGGCCCATCGCCCGGTGATCTCGGCGCGCCAGTTCACCCGCTCTCAACTGGTTCAACTGAGCCGGCTGGCGGCGAAATACGAAACCGAGCCGCAACGCATCACCCGCCCCCTCACCGGTAAGATCCTGATCTCCGCCTTCTACGAACCGAGCACCCGCACCCGGCTCTCCTTCGAGAGCGCCTGGCATCGTCTCGGCGGCGATATCATGTCGATCACCGACCCGGCCACCACCGGGATCGCCAAAGGGGAGTCCCTGTATGACGTGGGCGAGATGCTCAACCACTACGGTGACCTGGTGGTACTGCGGGACAACGACGACCGAGCGGTCTACGAGATGCTCGAAGCACTGCGCATCCCGATCATCAACGCGGGTAACGGGATCGATGAACACCCCACCCAGGCGATGGCCGACATCTACACCATTCTCAAGGCCTTTCCCCACCTGATGACCCTGGAACCGGCGGATGACTCTGCAAAAATCCGCATCGGCATCATCGGCGTGCCCAAGACCATGCGCACCATCCGCAGCCTGTTGCTGTTTCTCGCCTGTTTCTCCCAGGGCATCGAGGAGGTGGTGATCATCAGCGAGGACTCCGACCCCTTTGACGAGGGGCAGTACCGGGAACTCGACGAGGCGGGACTGAAACTGCGCACCACCTCGGACATGCAGGCGGCGCTGCCCGAGCTGGATATCGTCTATATCAACGCCATTGCCTGGATCGCAGGTACCCACGAGTCCTATGGCCAGGCCTACCGCCTCGACGCCGACTCACCGCTGAAGCCGGGTGCGGTGGTGATGCATCCCCTGGCCCGGGGCAGCGAGCTCGATCGCAGCCTCGACAACACCCCGTTCAACTGGTACTTCGCCCAAGCAAGGGGCGCGGTTTTCATTCGCATGGCACTGCTGTCTGCGATCCTCAAAAGTTATAGCTGAAAGAATTATGTGTGGCATTGCTGGATTCATCTACGCGGACCGGGATCGCCCGGTCGATCCCGAAACCCTGGTGGCCATGGCCGCCATTCAATACCATCGCGGCCCGGACGGCTTCGGTATCCGGCGCATGCCCGGCATCGGCTTCAGTCATGCCCGGCTCTCCATCGTCGACCTGAACGAAACCCGGGGTCGCCAGCCTTTCGAAAGCGCCGACGGGCGACTGATGCTGACCCAGAACGGTGAGCTTTACGACTATCAGCGGCTGCGCGCGGACCTCACCGCCCAGGGCGCCCGCTTCCAGACCAAGAGCGACTCCGAGATCATCATGCATCTCTATCCCCGCCTCGGTCTTGACGCCATGCTGCCGCACCTGAGAGGTGAGTTCGCCTTCGGTCTCTACGACCGGGAGGAGGACCGGTTGATCCTGGTGCGCGACCGGTTCGGCATCAAACCCCTCTACTGGACCGACACCGGGGATGCCCTGGTGTTCGGCTCAGAACTGAAGGTGTTGTTCGCTCACCCGGAAGTGCCGCGGTGCTTCGATCCCCAGGGGGTCTACCACCAGTTGATGCAGACCATTGTTCCCGGGACCACCGCCTTCGCGGGCATCCACCAGGTTCCCCCCGGACATCTGCTCGACATCCGCCGCAAGGACGGCAAACTGCACATCACCCAGCGCAGGTACTGGGACATGGATTTCCCCCAGGAAGCGGACCGCCCGGCAGAGTACGACGAACAGGAGTGGATCGAAGCCGTACGCGCCCAGTTGCTCGAAGCAGTGCAGCTGCGACTGGAAGCGGATGTGCCGGTGGGCTGCTACCTGTCAGGGGGGATCGACTCCTGCTCGATCCTTGGACTGGCCGCTGCGGCACGCCAGAGCCCGGTCAAGGCCTTCACCATCGGTTTCGACAACAAGGACTATGACGAATCCCCCATCGCCGCCGAAATGGCCGCCAGCACCGGCGCCGACCAGGATGTGATGATGCTCGACGCCAGTCACCTCTACGACAACTTCGTGGAGACCCTGTGGCATACCGAGCGCACCATCTACAACACCCTGGGGGTGGCCAAGCTGCTGATGAGCCGGCACGTGCGTAACGTGAACTACAAGGTGGTGTTGACCGGCGAGGGCTCCGACGAACTGTTCGGCGGATATCCCGCGTTTCGCCGGGACATGTTCCTGCATGGCCTGGACCACCTCTCCCCGGCTGAACGTCAGGAGTGGGAACAACTGCTCGCGGAACAGAACAAGCTGTTCAAGGGCGCGATGCTGGCCGAAGACGAGGTGCGCAACCCGGCCCTGGACGCCCGGGTCGGCTTCACCCCCAGTTGCCTGCAACCCTGGCTGGCCAGCGCGGAGCGCGTGCCGGGCCTGCTGGCCCCGGAGCTTGGCGCGCAACTACAGGGTTACGATCCCGGCGCCGCCATCGCCGAGCAGCTCGATGCGGATATGCTGCAGGGACGTCATCCCCTGGACAAGGCCCAGTACGTGTGGATAAAGACCATGCTGGAGGGACAGATTCTCACCTGGGGCGGCGACCGGGTCGACATGGCCAACTCCATGGAGGCGCGCCCCGCGTTTCTCGACCACCACCTGGCGGAACTCGCCACCCGCCTGCCCCCCTCGCTGCGGATCAAGGGCCGCACCGAAAAGTACGTCCTGCGCGAGGCGATGAAGGGATTGCTGCCCGAGGTGCTGTACAAGCGGGAGAAGTTCGCCTTCATGGCCCCACCCGCCCACACCGACCCACAGAAATGGGGCGCCATGCGCGCCCTCGCGGATGAGTACCTCGACCCATCAAGCATCCAGGATGCCGGAGTTCTGTCCGCACAGGGTGTGCATGATCTGTTCGCCTTGCACGATGACAAGACGCTCACCGCCGCCACCCAGAACCGTCTCGACGCCCTGATCAACCACATGCTCGGGGTACAGATCCTGCACCGTCACTTCATCGCCAGCGACATACCGGCCCAGGCCCGGGCCAAGGCCGAATCGCTGAACTGGCGGGCGGATCAGGTCGCCTGACAGACCCGTTCCGACCAGGGAAGCGGCATCGCTTAACGCGCTAGCCAGTGCGGGATGGATGATGTCCCGGTATGGGTTCCCACGCAGAGCGTGGGAACCAGAATGTACGGGAAACACACGCTCGTTCCCACGCTCCGCGTGGGAATGCATACCACGAGCCAATCATCAGGGTTAACATCACCACAAATCCAACACCCCAAAAAATCAATGCAAGGAAGACATCATGGGAAGGACCCGCTACACCATCATCCACCCCGACCATCCACATTTCATAACCTGCACCGTACTTCACTGGATCCCGGTTTTCACACGCCCATCCACAGTGGACATCGTACTGGAGTCACTGAGACATTTATGTAACGAGCAACTACGCCTGTACGCCTATGTGATCCTGGAAAACCACCTTCACATGGTTGTACAGAGTCAAAATCTGCCCAAAGATATCGCACGCTTCAAGTCATTCACCGCCCGGCGGTTGATTGCGTATCTTGCCGAAAACCGCGTCAAACCCATCCTCGAACAGCTGGCGTTCTATAAAAAGGCTCATAAGGGTGATCGTGCCTATCAGTTCTGGCAGGAGGGATACCACCCTGAGTCGATTCAAGGCGAGGACATGATGCGCCAGAAGATCGATTACATTCACCATAATCCGGTTAAGCGCGGCTATGTTGATCGACCCGAGCATTGGCGCTATTCTAGTGCGCGCAATTATGCGGGCATGGCGGGTTTGCTGGATGTCGATCATGATTGGTGAGGTCAGGTATGCATTCCCACGCAGAGCGTGGGAACCAGGATACCTTCCACGCTCGTTCCCACGCTCCGCGTGGGAACGCATACCTCAGCCAGTTCACCGGCACTTCCCCTGAAGGACCGCTATGCGCGATACTCATCTCCATCCTTCCAAAGGGGCAGACGCAATGAACAAGGACAACCAAGGCGGACTCTTCTTCCTCGGACTCTTCGTGGCGATCGGCCTGGGCTTTGCCGGTCATTTCATCGGTCAGACCCTGTACAACGCCAAGGTCGCGCTGAACACCGCCGAGGTAAAAGGCCTCGCCGAACGCCGGGTCAAGGCGGACCGGGTCAACTGGACCGTCTCCCATCGGGTCAGCGGCAAGAGCCGGGAGGAGATCCCGGTGCTCTATCAGCAGGCGGAGAAGCACCAGCAGGCGATCATCGATCTGCTCAAATCCAACAACTTCGAGGATTCGGAGATCCAGGTCGGGGTGTTCAACTACCAGTACCTGGAGTACCGGGACGAAAATCAGCGGCTGGTGGACGAGTCCCACATCCTGGCGGGCAGCATCAGCGTCGAATCGAACAAGATCGAACAGGTCAGCGAAGTGCGCGGCAAGGTCAACAAGCTCATCGCCGAAGGCATCGACATCGACAACGGCACCCCCGCCTACCGCTTCACCGGGCTCAACCAGATCAAGCCGGAGATGCTCAGCGAGGCCACCAAGAACGCGCGCATCGCGGCCAACGAATTCGCCAAGAACGCCGGGGTCAAGGTGGGCGGTATCCGCAGTGCCACACAGGGCAGTTTCTTCATCCGCGACGCGGGAGAGGAGTACGGCGACACCACCAAGATCGACAAGGATGTGCGGGTAGTGACCACCATCACCTTCTATCTGACCGATTGAGCGGCGACAACGGAAGTCTGACCATCCATCCTGTCTTTCATCGGCAGCAGAAACGGTCAACCTGTTGATTTTGTGACCCCTGTAATACCACCCCACCCTTCGACTCGTCCTATAATCGTGCGCGTTTGACCCTGGAGACTGCGTAAACAACGCCACCTGGAAAAGAAATGGACATCCTGCCCAAGAAGATCCACGAGACACTGACCGCCAAGGGTGTCACCCACATCTACTACGCGAACAGCGTATCCACCGCCTGTCGGCTGCTGCGGCACCGCTGCCTGATGTCCCAGGTCAATATCGATCGGCTCGGTATCCATTCCTCCTCACCCGGGATGGACTCCAGCGCGGATCACTACACCCGCTGGAACGACGTTTTCACCGACACCGTGGATATTCATCAACATACCGGAGACATCAACCCGGCGGGCCCCGTTGTCCTGGAACTGGATATTGAAATCATCCGCAATACCTACACCGGCAAGGTCTGGGTCACCCGCAGCAACCCTGCGGAATGGGGTCCTCAGACCCACCAGGAGCGTAAGTGGTTCTCCTCGGCGGTCGACCTGGAGCACTATTTCTCTCCCGCATCAACCGACCACCTGGCGGTGTTCCGCCATTGCGGCGGCAAGCTGCCGATCCAGGGCTATCTCAAGCGCATCCTACTCGATGATCCCGGAGTTGAAATCCGTACCCAGGGCGTCGACTGTTTCAGCATGGCCTACGGCGCCTTGAAACTGGCGATGAGCGACGGGGGATTCAATGTGCCGATCGTGCGGCGTGACTGCGAAGCACAGCGTGAATCACGGGAAGAATATGATGCCGACGATGACACCCTGATGGCCCGGTTCAGCCCTTGATCCCTGACTGCTCAGGCCATACCCGGCGAGTTGATCTATAGTTAATGGAACGGCAAGCCGCTGGCCTCAGATGCATCTGGCATCCTGCTGGGGCAAGCGGCCTGCCAATACATTGCTAAATAAAAACAAGTAGCTGGCAGCCTGACGCGATGCCCACGGTGCACGTGCCTGAAAAGCGCCCAGAACCCCGGGATCTTGCCTAACTCACCGCAACGCGCCACCTGCCCCAACGATTTCCCGATGAGGAGGAGGCCGCGTGCAAACGATCAATCAACTGTTGCAGAACAAGGGCAGTCATGTCGAAACCGTGACCGCGGAAACCAGCGTCTATGGCGCGCTCGCCATCATGGCCGACAAGGGCATCGGCGCCCTGGTGGTGCTTCGCGGAGCACAACCGGTGGGTCTGTTTTCGGAACGGGACTATGCCCGCAACATCATCCTCAAAGGCCGTGCATCCAAGTCCACTCCGGTCTCGGAAGTGATGTCCACGCAAGTCCTGGTGGCACACCCGCAACAGAGTGTCGAAGAGTGCATGGCGGTGATGACCGAGAAACGGGTGCGACATCTGCCGGTGATGGAAGATGACCAATTGGTGGGAATCATCTCCATAGGCGATCTGGTCAAGGCGATCACCGACAACGAGCGGTTCGTGATCGATCAGCTGGTCAGCTATATCAACGGATGACGCCGTAGCGCTTGAATGTACGGTGTAATCCGAGAAACAGAAAAGCAGCCTTTTCAGACTGCTTTTCAGGATGAATCATCGCTGGCATCGGTTCGATTGCGGGTCTCGAATCCGGCTCATTTCGCCGGAGCCACAGGAGCCGGAGCGTAGGGATAGGCATAAGGCGCCCCATATCCATAGGGGCCGTATCCCCAGGGACCGTAGTAGTCGTAGTAACGATTCCACCCCCGTCCGTATCCGGAACCCCGGGCATTGGTGCGAAAGTTGAACAAGCGAGTCTTCGATCTCATGAAAGATTTTGGGACATCCAAGTCCACCAAAATCGATTCGATCTTTGACAGCCTATTAGTGCCCCG
>JBEVVH010000080.1:0-14518 GCA_040507245.1 Candidatus Thiodiazotropha sp. | reverse complement strand
GGGGCACTAATAGGCTGTCAAAGATCGAATCGATTTTGGTGGACTTGGATGTCCCAAAATCTTTCATGAGATCGAAGACTCGCTTGTCAACTGAATCAAAACCCAATAATCAGAACATACCCAGGAGCCGCACATGTTCAAAACAAAACCCCTTTATCTGCTGACCACTCTTTCAGCCACTCTCCTGCTGGCCGGTTGCAGTGCCGGCCCGGCACCCGTCAGTTACAAAACCGACGTCAAACCTCTGATAGATCACTACTGCACCGAGTGTCATCTGCCCGGAGGAGCGGGAGCCAATGCAAGCGGCTTCGTCACCCAAACCTATGAAAGCCTCATGAAGGGCACCAAATACGGCCCGGTCATCGTGGCCGACGACCCGCTTTCGAGTTCCTTCTACCGCCTGATTGCCGGCAAGGTCGACCCTTCGATTCGCATGCCGCATAGTAAAGAGCTGATGAAAGACGCGGAAATCCAAACCATCGAACACTGGATAACCCAAGGCGCCCAGAACAACTGATCATCCGCCGGGGAGCCATTGCGCGCTCCGGCAAACCACCCTGAAAGCCATGTCGTCGGACATGGCTTTTTACTTGTCTGGCAGGGTTTACACCCCGCTGCCCCTTTTTATGCGGGTTTTGAACCGTTATCATGCCCGGACTGTAGATCCGTGAGAATCGCGTCAAGTCGGTTCCATACGGCACCCGTTTTATTATAAATAATTGATAAATATAAATATTTACTAACCGACCTCCTCGACAGGCCTGGCCGGTACAACCCTCAAGAGGACATCATGCGCATATCCAAGACAATCCCGATCCTGTCACTGTTGCTGCTGATCCTGAGTTCGTCAGTGGCTGTAGCCGACCCGGTCAAGGTCCTTATGCAGACCTCCCAGGGGGACATTCAACTCAGCCTCGACCGGGACAAAGCACCGCAAACCGTGGACAACTTTGTCCAGTATGTTCAGGCAGGTTTCTACGATGGGACGATCTTTCACCGGGTGATCAAGAACTTCATGATCCAAGGTGGCGGATTCACCCCGGACATGCAGAAGAAGCCCACCCGGGATCCGATCCAGAATGAGGCCAAGAACGGACTCAAGAACAAGCGCGGCAGTATCGCCATGGCACGCACCTCGGCGCTCCATTCGGCGACTGCGCAGTTTTTCATCAATCACAAGGATAACGATTTTCTCGACTATCCCAGTCGCGACGGCTGGGGCTATGCCGTGTTCGGTGAGGTTACCGGGGGCATGGAGGTTGTGGACAGCATCGCAGCTCAAGCCACCGGGGTACGCAACGGTATGAGTGATGTCCCCCTGGAGATCATCACCATCGATAAAGTCAGCATCGTCGAGTAACGAATTTCAACTTCAACCCAAAAGGCACGCTCATGATCACATTAACAACCAATCTGGGACCCATCCTGATCGAACTGGACGAGGCGAATGCACCTAAAACCTGCGAAAACTTCAAACAGTATGTTCAGGATGGATTCTTTGACGGCACCATCTTTCACCGTGTCATCGATAATTTCATGATTCAGGGCGGCGGTTTCCAGCCGGGCATGATTCAGAAACAGACTCGTGACCCGATTGAAAACGAAGCCAAAAACGGCCTGTCCAATGAGATCGGCACCATCGCCATGGCCCGCACCATGGAACCCCATTCCGCCACCGCCCAGTTTTTCATCAACGTATCGAACAACAAGTCCCTCGATCATCCGGGTCAGGACGGCTGGGGATATTGTGTATTCGGCAAGGTCGTCAGCGGCATGGATGTAATCAATCAGATCAAAGGCGTGGACACCACCACCCGGGCCGGTCATCAGGACGTGCCTGTCGATGACATCATCATCGAAAAGGCCGAAGTCACGGAGTGAGCGAACAGCTCTTCATCTCAGACCTGCACCTGTCCGCCGCCACAGGCGACAGGTGCAGTCGGTTCATGAATTTCCTCGAACGACGGGCACGTTCCGCGTCCCACCTCTACATCCTCGGCGACCTTTTCGATGCCTGGGTCGGGGATGACGATCAGCAACCTCCGATTCCGCAGATCACGCGGGCTCTGCGACGCTTGACGGATTCCGGCGTCGTGCTGCTGCTGATGCATGGCAACCGGGATTTCATGATCGGTGCGGATTTCTGCACCCGGACCGGCGCGCAACTGCTGCAGGATCCGAGTCTGGTCGATCTCTATGGCACCCCCACCCTGTTGATGCATGGGGACCTGCTGTGCACCGACGATCTGGCCTATCAGCAGTTTCGCAAACAGATCCGCACAGCGGAGATGATCAACCATTTCCGGTCACTACCGATCGAACAACGATTCGAACTGGCCCGGCAGTTCCGCGCGCAAAGCGGTGAGGCCAACGCGACCAAGGCGGATGACATCATGGACGTCAACGACGGGGCGGTCGGGGACTACATCCAACGCTATGGCGCTCAGCGCCTGATCCATGGACACACCCACAGACCGGCCGATCACATTCACCGGGTGTCGGGACAGGAGGTCACCCGGCATGTGCTGGCGGAGTGGCATGACCAGGAAGCGGAAGCCCTGGTGGTTACTGAGCAGGGGCTGCGTCGGGAATCTCTGTGAACGGTTCCGGCATGGGCTGTCCGGGCATGGTCATCACCTCAAGGTTTTCGGGGCGTTCGAACAGGGTTTTCGGATCCGCATCCACCCGCTGATAATCCTTCAGCCTCCAGACCACACCCTTGGCATCCCAGGTACGCAGCGGCAGGCCTTTTTGCAACAACGCCGTGGGGGCAAACACCTGCACCACATCATCGCACAGGTCCCGATAAGCTTCCGGTATCTGGTCCAGGGTCAGAAGGTGTTGCCGGGCCAGGGCCTCCCGGTACTCACTCATTGCGGCGATGCTCTCGGGCATCAAACCGGGCACCGCCCAGCCCTCCTGGCAGACCTGCTCGCCGAGACGCAATTGCCAGTGTTCGGGTTGCCGTCCACCAACCTCCGGAGCCTGTTCCCCTTTCAATTGCCGCAGATTGAGATTCGCGGGTTGTGACACCTGATCATCCATCCGGACAAGGGGCACGATGAGCACGGTGTGTTCTTCCAGGTTGATGCTGTAGACGGTCTTGTCGCGTCGGTCGAACAGCACATAGCCGCTCCCCTCTTCCCCGTCATCCTTACGCATCATTTCGGGAGATACCCAGATCCGGGTGATGAGCGGCGCCCGATCGCCCTCCTGCACTTCGTAGGTCAGGCGCTCCAACTGGATGGGATTCCCGGCATTCGCCAGACCGGATAATAGACCGGTCACCACCATCAACCACAGGCTGACGAGCCGTTTCAGGATTTGCATAGGGCCTCCAATCGATTGAGTTCGACCGCACTGAACCCGGCTTCCTCACGGGCCTGCCGGTGCAAGGGACAACGAATCTCTCCTTTGACATAGTCCTGCAGCAGCTCGAAATAGGTTTCTTCTGCATCCAGACCACGCTGTTCACACAGGTAAAGAAACCAGCGGCTGCCGCTTTGCACGTGTCCCACCTCCTCCCGCAGGATAACCTCCAGGGCCGCGACCGTCTGCCGATCCCCGATATCCTTGAACCGGGCCATGATGCCCGGGGTCACATCCAGCCCCCGGGCCTCGAGCATGCGTGGCACCAGAGCCATTCTCACCAGTGGATCATGGGCGGTACGCTGTGCCATTTCCCAGAGTCCGTTGTGCGCCGGAAAATCACCGTAGTCAGCCCCCGCCTCACGCAGGCGGTCCCGCAACAGGCGAAAATGAGCCACCTCTTCCCGGGCGACCTGGATCCAGTCCCGGTAGAAGTCAGCAGGCAGCCCCGGAAATCGCTGCACTGCGTCCCACGCCAGGTTTACCGCATTGAATTCGATGTGCGCAAGGGCATGGATCAGCGCCAGGCGTCCTGTCTCACTGCCGAGCCGGCGACGGGGCAGTTGCTGGGGTTGTACCAGCGGAGGACGCTCCGGATGACCCGCGTCCAGCAGATCATCGGCGGGCTCCCAGCCGCTCAGGGACAGTTCTCCGGCCTCCCAGGCCGACGCCACCGTCTCGCTGAGGTTCAACTTCTGTTCCACCGATGCGCACAGCAAACAGTCGCGTGCCGCCTGGTAGAGCGAGTCCGTCCCGAGATTCACAGCTTCAACCCGATCACCAGATCCATCACGTTGGTACCCGTGGGTCCTGTGGTGATCAGCGCACCCACGGCTTCCAGCAGGGTTCCGGAATCGGCCCGGGTCAGACACAACTCAGGGTCAAACCCCTCCTGGCGGGCCTGCATCACAGTATCCCCGTCAACCAGGGCACCGGCATCCCCGGTGGGTCCGTCACTGCCGTCACTACCGGCACACAACATCAGGCAATCCGAGTGACCCTGCAGAGCCATTGCGGCCGCCAGCGCCAGGTGCTGGTTGCGCCCGCCCCGTCCGGGTTGTGCGGGCAGGCTGACGGTTGTTTCACCGCCCCAGACGAACACGCCCGGGGGACTCTCAATCAGTTGCCGGGCCAGTTTCTGACCCACCGCAGCCGCATCCCCCTCGAGCAGCCCCGGTTCGGCATGAGCCCCATATCCCAGGGTTGATGCCTGGCTTACCGCAGCCTGCTTGGCCGCTTCCAGGTTGGCCACGATGTGCAATTCAGGACCGCGATGACGGATACCCTGGGCATCACGTTGCTGAAGCCCCACGGAAAGCCGTTCAGTGAGCCAGCGGGGCAGTTCCTGATCTTTGAGCCGATCGGCCAGATCGGGCTCGGGCTCGGGCTCGGGCTCGGGCTCGGGCTCGGGCTCGGGCTCGGGCTCGGGCTCGGGCTCGGGCTCGGGCTCGGGCTCGGGCTCGGGCACCATCAGACCGGAACCGATAGCCCCTGGCAAGTCACCCGGAACATCTGAGATGGCAAGAAGTATCACGTCCCGTTCTCCCAGCCAGGACAGCAGGCCGCCCCCCTTGATCCGGGACAGCCCCTTGCGAACCCGGTTCATGGATACGATATCCATGCCACTGCCGAGCAGCCAGCTATTGGTGCGGGCCACAAAATCCAGATCGACACCCTCGACCGGCACTTCAACCAGACTGGACGTGCCACCTGAGATCAGCACCAGCAGTGGCAAATCAGGATCCCCGCTGCGAACAAACTCCAGCAGTTGCTCACCCGCCTGCAGGCTCGCCTGATCCGGTACCGGATGCGCCGCTTCGATACCCGCCCATTCCCGCTCCCGGCAGAAGTGCAGATCCAGATGATCGGTCTTGCTAATCAAAAGCGCCCGGCGTATCTGCTCACCCAGGCGCTCCCAGGCCCCTTCCGCCATGGACTGGGCAGCCTTGCCGATGGCGACCATCTCGACTTCCCGGGGCGGAGGATGCGCTGCCAGCCATTGGGACACTGCGGTACTGCCTTCGACCCGGCGCAGGGCAGCCTGAAAAATCTCTAACAGGTCCCGGCGGGGCACCCTAGTGTTCGATGTTTGTGACATGCTGCGTGAAATCCCCGCTTGGATCGGCTCAACGTCCGGCGCCGGATCTGCGACGCCCGGGAGCTGGACAACCTGATGAAACCGGTATGGCGGGGCATCGCACTCAGACCAAACCGTGATCAGGACTCTGTCCCTACACTATCAGGAAATCGATCCCGGCTCACGACAGATACTCCGCCTGAAACCCAACAATCGGGTATGAGAAAAGCCACTCCGTGGGTTACACTGGATTCCCATTTTCAACTTCTCCGGGAGCAGATCGTTGGGAAGCATACAGTTACGCCGGAACTTCAGCCGTAACATCCTGATCCGCATGATAATCCTTTCCGCCGTGATTGCGGCGATCATGGTCTGGAAGTACGACTTCATCAATACGGTTTACTTTCGCGATCAGCTGACCTCTACCGGTCTGATCATCAACGGGACCATCGTTGGCCTGTTCAGCATCGGCATCCTGCGCATGATTGCCATCTTCCTGCACTATGTTTCGGAAGAAAACGCGGTAATCCGTTTTCTGCGTAACCTGCGCGAAGGGGTGGCCGACCCCCTTAGCCGGATCCCGAAACGAGCCATAATCGCCAATCGATACCGCACCATGCAGGGGCTCTACAAGGCCAACTGTCCGATCAATCACGGTTCCCTGGCGGCCACTCTGGTGGCGAATGAAAGCACCCGTAACAGCCTGCCTAAATTCATCAACAACATCCTCATCCTGACCGGCGTGTTCGGCACCATCGTGTCCCTCTCCATCGCCCTGATCGGCGCCTCCGATCTGCTCGCCACCTCGATCGATGTGGGCGGCATGGGCATGGTGGTTCATGGCATGTCCACCGCCCTCTCCACGACCATCACGGCGATCGTCTGTTACCTGGTGTTCGGCTATTTTCATCTCAAGCTGGGAGACGTGCAGACCAACCTGATCAGCGCGGTGGAGCAGGTCACGGTCAATGAACTGATACCCCGTTTCCAGGTACAGACCGACAGCGCCCTGTACGAATTCACCGGTCTGGTCCGCTCCCTGCAGGAACTGGTGAACCAGATGAACCGCTCCCAGCAGTCCTTCGAGACTATCGAAAAACAGATGCTGGAGTCCCTGGAAGGTGTGGAAGCCCGCAACGAGGCAATCCATAACGATCTCGCTGAGATCAAGCATGTCCTGAAAATAGGCTTCCGCCTGCATGAAGACGACTGATCCTCATGGATAACGGTTTCATCGACCTCAGGCTGAACACCCGGGAAGGACAGAACGAAGACAGCTTCTGGCCCTCCTTCACCGACATCATGACAGTGATCGTGATGATCTTCCTGCTGGCCATGGTCATCCTACTGCTGCGCAACATGGAACTGCTGAGCCAGTTACGCGAAACCATTGCATCGGAGCAACAGGCGATGGAGCTCGCCCGCACTACGGGTGAGGAGAATGAAACCCTGGAAGAACGACTTATTGCCCGGGAGCACGAACTCACCATGCTGCGCATGCAGATGATGCAGTTGCGGGAGCAATCCCAAAAGCAGGAATCCACCCTGAATACCCAGCAGCTGCAGATCACCCGCCTGAACCGGGAAAGGGATGAGTTGACCAACCGGGTCGAGCGTCTTGATCAGGAGCGCACCCTGCTCTCCACTCAGGTGAACCAGCTCACCCAGGAAGGGGTTCGCCTGCAGGCTCAACTCAGCGATGCCAACCGCAATATCGAAAGCCTCAGCTCCGATCTCGAACAGGCCAATCTGCGTCAGACCACCACGCTGGATGAGCTGCAGCGCCTCAGGGTGACCCTAACCCAGAAAGAGAATGAACTGCTGCAGGCCCTGACCATCAGTCAGGAGAAGGATCAGCAGATCACCAACCTGACACAGGACTTTTCGGATCTGAAGATTCAGTACAACAAGCTCCTGCGCCCGGCCCGCACCGCCAAGGGAAAGACCCTGGTCGAGGTGCGCTACACCAAGGTCGGCGGCGCCACCCGGATCGAGTACAAAGGACCCTCTGACAGTGCCTTCAGTATCCTGAGTCAGGGTCAGCTCGAGCAGCACCTGACACGTCTGAAGGCGAAGGATAACAACCTCTACATCAAGGTCATCATTCCGAAGAACAGCGGTCTCTCCTACAACGAGGCCTGGACCTTCACCAATAATCTACACCGCAGTTACGACTATTATTATCAGGAGGATGCGGAGAAAGAGCGGATCATCGAATAACCATGATCCCGGACCCCGGGGAATTAATCCTCCCTACCCTGAGTCCAACCCATCAGAGCGGAACAGCTGAACGTTGGCAGGCCCCATGAACACACACACCCTGAGTTTGACCCTGACCCTGATGGCCACCACCCTGCTGGGGGCCTGCGCCTCTAACATCCCGGTGGCAATACGCACCCCCGTTGACGGGGATATCCGGGTGGATGAGGTTCAGCAGGATCCAGAGCCGTTCATCGATTCCAGGGTTCGCTGGGGCGGGGAAATCATCGAAGTGGGAAACCTCGCCGACGAAACCCGGATCGAGATCCTCGCACAAAAACTCAACAAGTCCGGTAAACCCGTCAATGACAGTAAAAGCGGTGGGCGCTTCATTGCCCGCATCGATGGCTTTCTCGAACCCGAGGATTTTCCAAACAAGCGTAAGATCACCATAGTGGGAATCATCGACAGCACCACCGAAAAACCGGTTGGGGACTATCCCTATGTCTATCCCGTGGTCAAAGCAGGTTACTACTACCTGTGGCCAAAGGAACAGACCTATCCCCGCTACTACTATCACGACCCCTTTTATGACCCCTTCTACTATCCCTATTATCCCTACTACTGGAACAGATATCCCTATCGTCATTAGTCTCATGCGCCTGCTTACGCTCCTTTTCGTGACGCTCTTTGCTGGCTGCAGCAGTCTGCCAACCGTGCCACAGGCTGAGCGCAGTCCATCACCTCATGAAGTCAGCCAGGAGACCGCCCCGAAAGAAGACCGGGTTGTCCAATGGGGTGGCATTCTGATCGGCATCCGCTCCGAGGAACTGGAGATACTGGCCTACCCCCTTGACACAGATGGACGCCCGCTGACCGAAAGGAAGTCCAGTGGACGCTTCCTGGCACGCATCACCGACGAGCAAACGTCGGAACCACTCACGGTGGGGCGCCAACTCACCGCAACCGGGCCAATCCTTGATGTGCAAACCGGACAAGTGGGGGAAGCCGAGTACCGGTTCCCGGTCATGCTTTGTGAAGATCTGGCGATTTGGCCTGAACCGGGAAAAACCCGGGCGCGACCCAGTGTGCATTTCGGCTTCGGCGCGAGCAGTGGCGGCGGTGGTTACGGTAGCATCGGCATCGGGATTGGGTTCTGATCACAACCCAATCCATGACCCACAGTCAACTACCCAAAGATCATCCGGGCTTCTGCGCCACCTGGTTACGCAGATAGACCGGCAGGGCCAGTTCAGGCGCCACCGCCCTACCGAGACGAAAATCCTCAACCGCCAGCCGTGCCACATCCTCGGCGCTGCAATGAAACTCATCCGTGAACCCCAGCAGCTGTCCGCCCAGTCGCGTCTGCAAAGGCTCGGCGCAGCAACCCCAGCCGCTGCCAACCCCATACCAGCACTCCGCATCAGGTAGATCCACCTGCTCAGCGGTAGCCACCTGCTCAGCAATGACCGGCGTCACCAGACCCCGCTCACCGACGCGGTAGGCGGCCCAGTAGAGTTCACCCATTCTTGCATCATAGGCCGGTAACAGACATGACTGACCCAGTTCACGATAGCCTCGCTGGGCCAGAGCCGCCAGCGTGGAAACCGGAACCACCGGCAGATCGGCCCCAAGAGCAGCACCCTGAATGACACCGGTGGCGATCCGCACCCCGGTAAAGGAACCGGGACCACGACCGAAGGCAAACGCGTCCAGATCAATGATCTTCATCCCGGCCGCTGAGAGCAACTCATCCATCATGCCCAGTACCAATTCACTATGCCCCCTGGGCTTGACCGTGTGGCGCAGGGTGATTTCCTGGTCAATCAGCAAGGCGGCGGAACAGGCTTCCGTAGCGGTTTCAATGGCGAGAATCTTCATGCTTATCCAATGGATCGAAGTGCTGGTGAAGTGATGGCTTTGTCGGAACAGTCAAACATTTGGGTATCGCCCCGGAATGACACTGCACAGCGACTATAAAAAATTTTAATATCAATAACTTAAAAACAATCAAGGGTTACTCTATACGGATCCGTGAAGTCTGCGATGCAGCCGCCAGATATAACCTAAATTCTTATTTTCAGGGATTTTTTACACTTCAACCTGGATATTCGCCTCAGTTAGCCAAACCTCTCGAATCCTACCATCAAGCATCACATCTAACCAGCTGTAAAGGTTGGTATTTTTACCGTTTCACAAGTTTCGGAATTTTTTACACTGATCACCATCCAACTACCACAGCATTCATAACTATATGCATTTATTCTAATAAACCAATACTTGGCACCTTATTTGCTAGACAACTTGAAACACAGGAAACGACCCATGACCATGAACATCAAACGATTGCTGCTTACCCTGGGTTTCATGACCCCATTCAGTGTCAGCGCGACTCTGAACACCACCCATATTTACACCAAACAGTCGAATCCCTTTGAGACGATGACGTTGAAAAGTCTGGACATCAGCAGCTTCACTGCGGTCTGAGGCGCGACTGTCCGGAGCACACTGCCGCTACGCAACTGGATATCCCTTCAGCCGACCAGTCCCCCCGCATCAGCCCTCTTCCGTCTGCGCTGCAAGCGTTCCTGCAATCCCTGTAGAAGATCCCAGAGCACCGGTATGATAAACAAGGTCAGGGTTGTGGCCGTGGCCAGTCCGGTAACGAACGTCGAGGCCATGGTGCCCCAGATCAAAGAGTAGCTGGGTATGCCGATCGCCATGGGCAACAGCCCCAGGGTGGTGGTCAGTGTGGTCAACAGAATGGGACGTAACCGCACATGCACCCCTTCGATGATCGCTTCCTTACGCGACATTCCGGCACGATAGCGCTTGTTGATGAAGTCGATCAGCACCAATGCGTCATTCACCACCACACCGGCCACGCCGATCACCGCAATGAAGCTGTTGATAGTAAACAGGGATTGGGTGATGAGTTTGCCGAACACCACCCCGATCAGGGCGAAGACGATTGCTGAGAGGATGATAAAAGGCTGCAGGTAGGACTGGAACTGGGTGGCCAGGATCACGTACATCACCAGCACCGCGATGATGAAGGCGAAGCCGAGGGATTCGAACGAGCGTTGGGTATCCTCATGCTCACCGCCGAAAATCACTGTAGCGCCGGGATAATCATCACGAATCTGTGCGTAATGGCTTCTCACGGCATTGACGATGGCCGGCGTTGAGGTGGGAGCCCCTTCACGGATGTCCGCCTTGATACTGACGGCGCGCTGTCCCTGGTAGCGTTTGATCTCGCCGGATTCATTGTAGGAGACCATGCGCACCAGGTCGCGCAAATACACAGGCTCACCGGCGGACTCGACCACAGGAATGTAGAGCGCCTGTTCCGGATGATTGAGCGCACCTGGCTCGATGCCCAGTTTCAGATCGACCTCCTCATCGATATGCCGGTACTTGCCCAGATAGCGTCCATCCAGGACGCTGGCCGCCAGTCGCGCCACCTGGGCATTGTCCAGTCCATATTCCGCCACCCGCCGCTGATCCACCTCGAAGCGTAACACCCTTTTGGGAATGCCCTGGTCGTCATCCAGATCGATCAGATGGGGCCCGATCGCATCGGACTGACGCATGTACTGGAGCAGCTCAGCCGCCAACGCGGAAACCGCCTTCACATCGGCCCCTACCACCCTCACATTGATGTCCTTACCGCTCGGAGGTCCATCACTCTGGGGATGGATGTGCAACTGATAGCCGTCATTCTCATACAGGGGTTTGAGCTTCTCCCGCATGCGATCCAGATGCGCCAGTGGATCGTCGAAGGATTGGTCCGACACGCTCGGCATGGTAACCATGACCGAGCCATGATTATTGCCGTACACCGGTTCGTAATCCTCGTTGAAATACATCCCCGCCAAGCCGCTCGCGGCGCTGGCCATGCCGGGACCATCCTCCATCACGGTTGCGGCAATCTGCTTGACCCGTTCGTTCACCTCCTCAATGGTGATGCTGCTCGGTCCCACCACATCCACGTAGTAGAGCTTGTAGTCGTCGGGAAAGAACTGGATCTTCACCAACGGCACGCGACCGCTCAGAGAAAGCACGATGATCACCAGGGAGACCAGAAACAGACCGATCACCACCGACACAGAGGTCAGCCGGTAGCGCATGGTGAGTCCCAGCAGCCAGTCGGTGAATCGCCGGGCGATGCGCATCAACGCATTGTCCCGCTCCATCAGGTGTACCGCGTTCTGCGCCCGGGGCCCGAAATCCAGGTAGTGGATTGGCAGCACCAGCAGGCACTCCACCAGGGACGCGAGAATCGCATAAGTCACCGCTTTCGGCACCAGGGCGAAGAACTGACCGATCGCGCCGGTCATGATCAGCATCGGCAGAAACGCCGCCACCGTGGTCATGGTCGCGGAGATGACCGGAATCGCCACCTCGGCTGTGCCGTTGATGATCGCATCCCTGAGGGGATGACCCTCCTGCACATGACGATAGATGTTCTCCGTCACCACGATCGCGTCATCCACCACGATCCCGGTCACCAGGACGAAGGAGAACAGGGTGATCTCATTCAGGCTGTTGCCGGTAAGAAACATGATCAGCATGGTGATCATGAAGGAGAACGGGATACCGATGGTCACCAGTCCGGCGTTGCGGATTCCCATGAAATACCAGATGATCAGCGACACCAGGGTAATACCCACGAGCATGTTCATGCCCAGGGTGCTCAGGCCATCCTGGATATACACCGTCGAGTCCTGGGTCAGCACCACATCCATGCCCTGCGCCTGAAGAGAGGGCCGGAGTTCATCGAGCATGGCAACGATCTCAGCGCGGATCTTGATCGCATTGCCATGATCCGACTTGATCACTCTCAGCCCCAGGGAGGGTTTGCCATTGACCGATGAAAGTACAATCGCATCCCGGTAACCCATCCCCAGTCGGCTCACCAAGTCCTCGACCCGCACCAGGCTCCCATCCGCATCCCGTCGCACCACCGTGGACTGAACCTGTTCCAGGCTGGCAAAACGCTCATCGAGCTTGACCAGATACTCACCACTGCTGTCCTGATACTTGCCGGCAGGAAGAGTATGATTCGCACCGATCAACGCCTGGGAGACCTGGTCGAAACTGACCCCCAGGCCTCTCAGCTTGGCGGGATCGAGATAGACATGAAACTCCTGGGTCTGTTCACCGGAGAAATCCACCTCCTGGACGCCCAGTATCCGCAGCAGGCGGGTCTTCAGTTCCGCTCCGACCAGTGCCAGGCTGCGATTGCTGTGCTCTCCGACCAGGTTCACCATGATCACAGGCAACCAGTCCTGCACCTTGACGTTGAGCAACTGAGGCGGATCGACCCCTTCGGGAAGTTCATTGACGATGTTCAGAACCTCGAAACGCACCTCATTGAACAGGCGGTCGTAATCCGTATCGTCGACGAACTTCAGCCTGACATTGGAACGTCCGCTGAACGAGGTGGCGTTGACCCACTCCACATCCTCCACATTTTCGATCGCCTCCTCGATCTTGCGGGTCACCAGGCTCTCGACCTCTACCGGCGAGGCGCCCGGGTAGACCGTGGAGATGATCACCTCTCCGAAACCGAAGTTCGGATAACGCTCCGCAGGCAGGGCAAACAGGGTGATGAACCCCACCACGATCAGGGTGACAAACATCAGGTTGTAAAAAACCCGCTGTTTCAGAGAAAAGGCGATGAGATCACGCACGCAGGCTACTCGGTGAAGGGAATGAAGCGATCACCCGGGGCAATACCCGGTGCGGCAACCCGTACCCACTCCCCTTCCGGGCGCGACTCCCGGCCTCGATAGACCACCGGGATTTCGGTGCCGTCCTCCCGCTTGAGCCAGTATTGCTCGTAGCGCTGGCGCAACGCCCGCTCCGGCACCATAACCGCACCGTCCCGGGCCGGGACATCCAGAGTCAGCGCTACTCTCTGCCCCCCGCGGGGATCGGCTATACCCTCATCCAGCCGAAGCTGCAAGGCGATCTTTCGGGATGCGGGGTCGAATGCCGGGGACACACGGATCAGCCCGGCGGAAAGCTCCTGGCCGGTTTCCGTCAGCTTCACCTGAATACCTGTCTGCTGAAGCACCTGTAACGCACGATACTCATCAGAACTCAGGGCGAAAGGCACCACCAGCTGCCGGTAATCACCGGCTACGCCGATCGGCTCACCCGTGTTGACCCATTGACCGGGTTCGACGTTGCGTTCGATCACCCGCCAACCGGAGGGTGGCACGACGCAGAGCCGCTGCAACCGTTCGCTCAAAACTTCCGCCTGTACGTTCAGAGCCTCGATTTGGGATTCAGTCTTATCGAGATTGCGCTGTGCGGAATCCAATTGGCTCTGCGAGGAACTGTTCTGCTGCAATAACTGACGAATCCGCGCCACCTCTTTGCGATAGTAGTCCCGGTCCACCTGCAGGCCCGAGCGTTCCACACGGTTGGCACGCAATTCCAGATTGATGAAGGTGTCATCCATACAGGCCAGCGCCTGTCCATCTGGCAGACTGTCTCCCACATCACCGTTCACCCTGACCACACGTCCGTTCAGTTCGGCAGACAGGACCACGCGATGGTAGGCACGGGTAAAACCGATCTGGGTCTCGCGTTGAGTTGCCGTAATGGCTTCGTAGAACGTTTCCTGGGCCTGGATTGGCCGGGACAACAGGAAAATTTGAACCAGTAGCAGCAGCAGGATGTGTTTCATACCGACATCAGACCCCTTTACCTCCACAGATTGCAGCGGTTCATCCATGGATTCCAGAACAACATGTGCATATTACGATCATTCAACCGCTGCCAGCCAGGGAAAGCGAAGCGAAGGCTGGTAGTCCCCGGTAGTCGCGAGGCGATACTGGAAACCCGACGTGCCGTAGGCGC